>JAEKLK010000209.1 GCA_019509895.1 Betaproteobacteria bacterium
GGATTGACGATGCGGCCGGAGTCGTGCGCCGCGACGATGCGTTTCAGGAGCACTTCGCCGGTGTCGCGGTCGACGGCGAGCTCGACCGCCTGCGCGCCGCAGGTGCGGATCGAGCGATGCTTCGGATTCTCGCCGCGCCGGGCGCTGCCGGTGCCGCGCTCCTTGGCGGCGCGCGCAGCTTCCTGCACCGCGGGAGCGAGCGTCGGCAGGGTGGCGCTGCCGGAGCTGGTCGGCCCGCGCAGGCCCGGAGCGGTGTCGCCAATCTCGATCTCGACGGCATCGACCGGCACGCCGAGCGTCTCGGCCGTGAGCTGCGCGAGCGCAGTGCGCGAGCCGGTGCCGATGTCCTGCGCGCCGACGATCAGCTTCGCCCGGCGGTCACGGAATTCCACGCGCACCTCGGCCGGCGGCCAGCCGCCGCCTGCGGCCCAGTCGTGCGACGCGAAACCGAGGCCGGGCCGCTTGCGCTGCCACTCGCAGCCCTCGACGATGCGCGCGATGCAGCGGCGCAGGCTGTCGCCGGAGGTGAAAGGCTTGCCTTCGCGCTGGTCCTCAGTCGTGTAGTTGCGCAGGCGCAGCTCCACGGCATCGATGCCCAGGCGGCCGGCGAGCTCGTCGATCGCCGATTCGAGCGCGAAGTTGCCTTCGGCGTAACCCGGCGCGCGGAACGCCACCGCCGGGCCGAGGTGGGTGGCGAGCGCGGTCTGCTCCGCGCGCACGTTGGCGCATTTGTAGAGCGTTAGATAGGTGCCGATGACATCGCTGTCCTCGCCGCCGGTGCTGTAGGCGCCCTGCTCGAGATCGATGCGAACATCGATGGCGGTGAGCGTGCCGTCGCGCCGCGCGCCGATGCGCAGCTTCTGCACCGTGGCGTTGCGATTGCCGGAGGCCAGATTCTCGGCGGTGCGCTCGAGCATCAGCTGCACCGGGCGGCCGGCCGCGCGAGCGAGCAGCGCGGCGATCACGGTGTGCTTCCACGCGACCTGCTTGGCACCGAAGCCGCCGCCCATGTGCTCGGTGATGATGCGCACGCGCTCGGGCGCGAGGCCGAGCTTCTCCGCCACTTCGTCGCGCACCGCGAAGATGCCTTGCGTCGACTCGTGAACGACCAGCCGATCGCCTTGCCAGAGCGCGGTGCAGCCGTGCGCCTCGAGCGCGTTGTGCAGCGCCGTCTGCGTGCGGTACTCGGCCTCGAGCACCTCGTGCGCTTCCTGCAGGCCGCGCGCGACGCTGCCGCGCTCCTCGAGCTTGGGCTTGGCGCGCTTGCCGGCGACATCGAAGGCGAGCGGCTCGTAGCGCACCTCGATCAGACGCAGCGCGTCCTGCGCGAGCTCCGGCGAGTCCGCCGCCACGGCGGCGACTTCGTCGCCGATGTAACGCACGGTGCTATCGAACAGGCGGCTGGATTCGTGCCACTCGATGGCCGGGCTGTTGGCGCTCGACAGGACGGCACGCACGCCGGGTAGCGCGGCCGCGCGCGAGGCATCGACGCGCGCGACGCGCGCATGCGGATGCGGGCTGCGCAGGATGCGGCCGAAGAGCAGGCCGGGCAGGCGCAGGTCGCAGGCGTAGCGGGCCGCGCCCGTCACCTTGGCCGGGCCTTCACGCCGCGTGGTCATCGCTCGCGGGCGAGGCGCGCGGCCTGCACGATGTGCTGGTAGGCGCCGCAGCGGCAAAGATTGCCGCTCAGGGCACGCATGATTTGCGCGTCCGATGGCTTCGGCTCGCGCTGGAAGAGCGCGGCGAGCGCCATGATCTGTCCCGGCGTGCAGAAGCCGCACTGGAAAGCGTCTGCGTCGATGAACGCCTCCTGCAGCCGGTGCAGGCGGCCGTCGGACGCGAGGCCCTCGATGGTGGTGACGCTGCGCCCGGCGCAGTCGGCCGCGAGCACCAAACAGGCGTAGACCGCCTCGCCGTCCAGATGCACCGTGCAGGCGCCGCAGTTGCCCATGCCGCAGGCTTCTTTTGCGCCGGTGAGGCCGAGGTCGAGGCGCAGCGCCTCGACGAGCGTGCGGCGCGGCTCAACCTCGAGCTCGCGATGCTCGCCGTTCACGCGCAGCGCGATCATGCGCGCGATGCTAGCAATCGCCGCGCCGGGCACGTGAATTGCAAATCGTGGTCGGGGTCCTCATGAAGATCGCGCAGATTGCACCGCTCGCCGAGAGCGTGCCGCCGAAGCTCTACGGCGGCACGGAACGCGTCGTCTCGTATCTCACCGAAGAGCTGGTCCGGCTGGGGCACGACGTGACCCTCTTCGCGAGCGGCGATTCGGAGACCTCCGCCGAGCTCCTTGCCTGCGCGCCTCGCGCGCTCAGGCTCGACGCGGCGCTCAAGGATCCGCTCGCGCCGCAGGCACGCCAGCTCGACCTCGTGTACCGGCACGCGCACGAGTTCGACGTACTGCATTTCCACATCGCGCACCTGCACCTGCCGCTCTTCCGGCCGCTCGCGCGAAAGACCGTCACCACGCTGCACGGCCGGCTCGACCTGCCGGAGCTCGCGCCGCTCTACCGCGAGTTCGCCGACATGCCGCTCGTCTCGATCTCCAACGCGCAGCGCCGGCCGCTCGCCTTCGCCAACTGGATGGGCACCGTGTACCACGGCCTCGCGCGCGAGGTCTGCCCGTTCAACCCTGCGCCGCGCGGCGGCTACTTCGCGTTCCTCGGCCGCGTCTCGCCGGAGAAGGGCCTGGACCGCGCGATCGAGATCGCCCGCCGCGCCGGCGCGCGCCTGCGCATCGCGGCGAAGATCGACCCGGGCGACGAGGAGTACTTCCATGCCCGCATCGTGCCGCTGCTCGGCGAGCCGGGCATCGAGTTCGTCGGCGAGGTGAGCGAGGAGCTGAAGCCTTCCTTCCTCGGCAACGCCACGGCGCTCCTTTTCCCGATCGACTGGCCCGAGCCCTTCGGCCTCGCCATGATAGAGGCGATGTCGTGCGGCACGCCGGTGATCGCCTGGCCGGACGGTGCGGTGCCCGAGGTGGTTGAGCATGGCCTCACCGGGTTCATCGTCGACTCCATCGACGACGCGCTCGCCGCGCTCAACGACGCCGGGTGCCTCGACCGGCTGCGCGTGCGCGCGCGCTTCGAGGAGCGCTTCTCCGCCACACGCATGGCGCGGGACTACCTTGCCCTGTACCGCGCGCTCGGCCGCCGCCGCGCCATCGCCGCCGCATGAAGGCCGAGGAGCTCGCGCCCAACACGGTGGTCATCCCGGGCGTCGTCTCGCTCGCCGCGTCGAGCCGCCGCACGCTCAAGCACGGCGACAGCTTCGCCATGTTCGACGAGTTCGGCGACGTCTTCGAGGTCGAGCACAGCCCGGCGGGCGTGTTCCACCACGACACGCGCTTTCTCTCGCGCCTGCACTTCACGCTCGAAGGCCACCGGCCGATGGTGCTTTCCTCGACCGTGCAGCCGGACAACGTGATGCTGGACGTCGACCTCACCAATCCGGATCTTTTCAACCCGCACGGCGACCTGGTGCTCGCCAAGGACACCTTCCACGTCGCGCGCGCCAAGTTCCTGTGGCAGGCGTGCTGCTACGAGCTCTTCACCGTCACGAGCTACTCCGACGTGCGCCGCAAGCTGCGCCTCGCGCTCGACTTCGGCGCCGACTTCGCCGACCTCTTCGAGATCCGCGGCTACCGGCGCTCGCGTCGCGGCCAGGTGAGCGCGCGGCTGCTCGGCCCGGCGGAGGCGTCCTTCTACTACCAATCGGTCGACGGCCTGCCGCGCAGCACGCGCATCTCGTTCGGACCGCAGCCCGCGCGCCTGACAGCACGCGGCACGGAAGGCCGCGCCGAGTTCGAGCTCGATCTCGCGGCACGCGAGCGCCGTCCGATATCTGTCACGGTGCAGTGCGTGGAGGGCAACGGCACAGCGGCCGCCGAGCGGCGGTTTTTCGTCATGCGGCGCGTGGCGCGGCGCGCGCAGACCGAGGCGCGCGAGCAGGCGCCGCTGGTCGAGACGTCGAACAACGTGGTCAACGGCGTGCTCGAGCGCTCGAGCGCCGACCTTGCCATGCTGATGACCGACACGCCGCACGGCGCCTATCCGTACGCCGGCGTGCCGTGGTTCTCGACGCCTTTTGGCCGCGACGGCATCCTGACGGCGCTCGAGATGCTCTGGCTCGAGCCGCAGGTGGCGCGCGGCGTGCTGCGCTTTCTCGCCGCGCACCAGGGCGAGCGCGAGGACGCGGCGGCCGACATGGAGCCCGGCAAGATCCTGCACGAGGTACGCGAATGCGAGCTCGCGCGCCTGGGCGAGGTGCCCTTCGCCCGCTACTACGGGTCGATCGATTCGACGCCGCTATTCATCGCGCTGGCCGGACAGTACTGGAGCCGCACGCGCGACGAGGAGACGCTCAGGGCGATCTGGCCGAACGTCAAGGCGGCGCTCGCCTGGATCGAGAACTATGGCGACGCGGACGGCGACGGCTTCGTCGAGTACGACCGCAAGCGCAGCACGGGCCTCCTCAACCAGGGCTGGAAAGACTCCGACGATGCCGTGTTCCACGAGGACGGCCGCCTGGCGCCCATGCCGATCGCCCTTTGCGAGGTGCAGGGCTACGTGTATCTCGCCTACCGGATGGCCGCCGAGCTTGCCCCGGACATGGGCGAGCGGCCGCTCGCCGCCGAGCTGAGGACCAAGGCCGAGGCGCTGCGCCGGCAGTTCGAGGAGAGCTTCTGGGACGAGGAGATGGGCACCTATGCGCTCGCGCTCGACGGCGACAAGCGCGCCTGCCGCGTGCGCACCTCGAACGCCGGCCAAGTGCTTTTCAGCGGCATCGCCGCCCCCGAGCGCGCGCGGCGTGTGGTGCAGGGCCTCCTGGAGCCCGATTTCTTCAGCGGCTGGGGCGTCCGCACGCTGAGCCGGCGCGAGCGGCGCTTCAATCCGGTGTCCTATCACAACGGCTCGGTCTGGCCGCATGACAACGCCGTCATCGGCCTTGGACTCGCCCGCTACGGGCACTGCAGCGAGGCGCTGGAGCTCACCAGCGCCCTCTTCGATGCCGCCGCGCACATGCATCTGCGCCGGCTGCCGGAGCTCTTTTGCGGCTTCGAGCGCAAGCGCGGCAAGGCGCCCACGCTCTATCCGGTAGCCTGTGCGCCGCAGGCATGGGCCGCGGTAGCCCCCTACGCGCTCATCCAGGCGTGCCTCGGGCTGGAGGTCGACTGCGGGGCGTGCAAGGTACGGCTGCGGCGTCCCCGGCTGCCGCAATTCATTGATTGGATGGCGGTCAAGCGCCTGCGGGTGGGGGAGGCCCAGGTCGACCTGATGCTGCGGCGCCACGACAGCAGCGTGGCCGTGAACCTGCTCGGGCGGGCAGGCGCAGCCGAGGTCGAGGTGATGCTCTAGGGCGCGGTCTTGCGCAATATGCCTCACCCGGCATATCTTCGGGGATGCTCTCTACTTCCCAGCAGCAGTTTCCGCCCATTGGCTCCAAGTGGCAGGACCGGGACCGGCGCGCGAAGCGCACCGTCGAGGTGATTCGCCTCGACCCGGACAACCGGCGCGTGCGCATTCACTGCATCGAGACGGACGTCCTATCCTGGGCTAAGCCGGAACGATTCAACGGCAAGAGCGGCGGCTACCAGCCGCTCATGCACATTCCGATCAAGCGCCGCTAGCCGCTAGCTGCGGTAATGCTCGGAGGAGCCGCCCGCCGCGTCGCGCGGCGGTGTGGGGTCCTGCGCATCCGTGGCGCCGTTCGCGGGTCCGGTCTCATCGAGGATGAGATCGACCACGCGCAGGAACACCTCGCGCGACGGCTTCGCCTCGCCGGTAATCCACTTGTCGAGTTCGGAGATCGGCACGCGCAGCACGCGTCCCAGCTTGTCGCGTCCACCGACGAGCTCGGCGGCACGCAGCAATGCACGGCTATAAACACTGGCAGTCACGCGCCCAATCATTCCGCAAGTGTGCCGCGCGCACAATCGCGGCGCTCCTGACAGGAGCGACCTGACGGCGCGCCTAGACCTCGGGCGCCTTGTCCAGGTAGAGCAGGATGATCTCGATCGCGGCGAGGAACACCATCTGCGGCGGCTCCTCGGACCCTTCCATCCACTTGCGCAGCGATGGCTCGGGCACGCCCAGGTGCCTCGCCAGCCCGTCGGCGCCGCCCAGTATCAGGCAGGCGCGGTGCAGGGTCCGCGCATACGTGGTGTCGCGCCGCGGCGGCGCGGACGGACAATCGGCGCTCGCTGGCACGGTCGCGGGCATCCCGCATCTTGCGACGGCGCGCCGCCGCGCTCAAGTCGCGCGCAAGCAGTAGCGTTTGTCGAAATTCGAGCTATTGCGACGTCGGCAGCCTGCGCGGGACGACGGTCTTACTGGGCGCTGCGCAGGCGCGCGAGCGCCTCGTTCTCGGTTTCGTTGTTCTGGAAAAGAACGCCGCGGCCCGCCTCCGAGCGGATGTAGCGCACCAGCGCGATGATCATGCGCTGGCGTTCCTTGGTAAGAGTCTTGGGGAACTCGGCGAGCGTGAGCTTCGCCTGCTCCTCGATCTGATCCAGTTTCTGAAGAAACTCGTCCTGATCCATTGTTCTTGGCCGTGCCTTGCTACTTGGTGAGGCAACGGTAGACGAGCCCAGGGCGGCGCGCAGTCACTGGCGCCCGCGCCTTTTTGTAGTGCCGTGACTACACCGGCGGCGCTCGGCCGAGCTCGGCCGCATCCAGCAGGATCTCCACCAGCCGGGCAAAGGTCGCTACCGGCGGCTCGGCCGCCCCGCGGATCCAGCTGATCATGTCGTCGGGCGAAGCGTTGAGCAGTTGTTGCAGGGGTCGGTAGCCGCCCACCACCCGGGCGGCCCGGCGCAGTACGCGCGAGTGGACCGGCTCAACCATGCCGGGACGCTAGCAGTTGGCGTACCGCGGAGCGAGTCGTAGGCGAGCCTATTTCGCTGTCGTCGCCCGTTTACAGCGGCTGTTTCGCCAAGCGGTCCAGGCAAGAAGCCGCCCCGGGCCAAGGGAAGAGCCCGGAGCGGAGGAGAAACGGGCGCGGGGATGTACGCGCCCAATGTGGCTAACGCTTCTCTAGAACAAATCCTTCCACTTGGCGCGGATCTTCGCCTGCAGCTCCCGGCTCGCCTCGGCGACCTGGGGAAACTCCTGCAGGTGGTCCCACGGCCGGCAGGCGTCGATCACCGCCTTCGAGCTGTAGGGCGCGTTGTAGCGATAGGCGACGTACATGGGGTCGTTCTTCGATCCCATGCCGCGCTCGATGATGTCGATGTCGATGGCCGGGTCGGTGCGCGTGGCGACCGCCCACATGACTTCCTGCAGATTCGCCGGATCGATATCCTCGTCGACCACCACCGAATAGCGCGACATGTACGCGCCCACGCCGCACTGCGAGAGGATGTGGCCCGCCTGGCGCGCGTGCCCGGCGTAGCGCTGCTTGATGGCAACGACGTTGAACATGCGCGCGCCGCCGATCTCATGCGCCCACACCGCGCGCACGTCCGGCACGCCGGCGGCCACCAGCGCGTCATGCAGCAGCGCCGAGCGCATCACCGCCTTGGAATACGAGTAATCGTTCGGCGGCTTCGCCGGCGGGCTGCCCATCAGGATCGGATCGCGGCGGTAGTTGACGCGCTCCACCGTCACGATCGGTGCCACGCCTTCCTTGCCCGGGTAATAGCCATGGAACTCGCCGAACGGGCCTTCGGTGCGCTCGTCGTTCGGCTCCACATGGCCTTCGAGCACGATCTCGGAGGCGGCGGGGAACGGCAGGCCGGTCAGCTCGCCCGGCAGCACCGCCACCGGCTCACCGAGGATCGCGCCGATGTAGTTGTACTCGCACATGCCGAAGGGCACCTCGATGCCCGAGATGAGATAGCCGAGCGGATCGGCGCCGCAGACGATCACCACCGGGAAGCGCTTGCCCGCCGCCTTGTGCTTCTCGTAGTGGATGCGGCCGTGCTTGCCCGGCACCATGTCGAGCGCGACATGGTTGCGGTCGATCACCTGCACGCGATAGGTGCCGACGTTCACCCAGTCGGACTCGAGGTCGCGCGTCACTACCGAGCATCCCGTGCCGATGTAGCGCCCGCCGTCATGCTCGTGCCACAGCGGCGCCGGGAACCTGAGCACGTCGACCTCGCGCTCCACGTGCTCGAGCGCCGCGCCGCTCTTCACCAGCTTGGCCGGAAAGCGCCCGGCGGCGGCCTGCCACTGCGCGGGCTTGCCGCGCAGCGCCTCCACCAGGCCGTGGTGCGTGCGCTGCAGTGGCAAGCGCAGGATCGAGGACAGCCGTGCCGGGCTGGAAGTGCTGCAGGTCAGCACGCGAAATCCCTTCGCATAGCCCTCGATCTCGTCAAAGAGCAGCGCCGGCGGCACATCCTTCTTGACGTTGAGCTCGCTGATCGCGCCGAGCTCCAGGTTCCAGTCGGCACCGCGCACGTGCTTCAGCTCGCCGAGCTTGTCGACTTCGCCAAGCCAGGTGCGCAGATCGAGCGGGTTCATCCCGTAATTATTGCCGCATTCGCCGGACGAAATAATTAGGTACCCGGCACCGAATTCAGACGCCTCGCACCGGTCAAAGCAGCCGCATGCTCGAGACCGCCATACCGGCGCGCCTGGATCGCCTGCCCTGGTCCGCCTGGCACTGGCGCGTGGTGATCGCGCTCGGCGTGAGCTGGCTGCTCGACGGCCTCGAGGTCACGGTCGTGGGCTCGCTCGCGCCGGCGCTCGAGCGTCCCGACACGCTCGGCCTTACCGCGGGCGAGATCGGCTGGGCCGCCTCGGCCTACATCGGCGGCGCGGTGCTCGGCGCGCTCTTCTTCGGCCGCCTGGCCGACAGCCTCGGACGAAAGCGCATGTTCCTGGTCACGCTGGTCGTGTATCTGGTGGCGACGGTGTGCACGGCGTTCTCGTTCGGCATGGTGTCGTTCGCGCTCTGTCGCTTCTTCACCGGCTTTGGCATCGGCGGCGAATACGCGGCGATCAACTCGGCGATCGACGAGTTGATTCCGGCGCGCGTACGGGGGACGGTGGATCTCGCGATCAACGGCACCTTCTGGGTGGGCGCCGCAATGGGCGCTGCGCTCTCGATCGTGCTGCTTGAGCCCTCGCTGATCGGCGCCCAGTACGGCTGGCGGCTCGCCTTCCTGCTCGGCGGCGTCCTCGGCGTCGCCATTCTGCTCGTGCGCCGGCACGTGCCCGAGAGCCCGCGCTGGCTGATCCGGCATGGCCGCGCCGAGGAAGCCGAGCGCGTGGTGAGCGAGATCGAGCGCGAGGTCACCGCCCGCCACGGCGACCTCGCGCCCGTCTCTCAGCGACTCGCGATGAGAGCGCTGCCCTCCCCAGGGTGGTCTGAAATCGCTCGGCTCATGGCGACGAAGTATCGCCGCCGCGCGCTCCTCGGGCTCGTCCTGATGGCGTCGCAGGCACTCTTTTACAACGCCATCTTCTTTACCTATGCGCTGGTGCTGGCCCGCTTCTACGGCGTGCCCGAGCAGCACGTCGGCTACTACATCTTCCCGTTCGCGCTCGGCAACTTCCTCGGCCCGCTGCTTCTCGGTCGCTTCTTCGACAGCATCGGGCGGCGCAAGATGATCGCGCTCACCTACGCGGTGGCCGGCGTCGGCCTGATCGGCACCGGGCGTGCCTTCGCGCTCGATGCGCTTAGCCCGGCGCAGCTTTCGCTCTGCTGGAGTGCGATCTTCTTCGTCGCCTCGGCGGCCGCGAGCTCGGCCTATCTCACCGTCAGCGAAGTCTTCCCGGTCGAGATGCGCGCCATCGCCATCTCGCTCTTCTATGCGGCCGGCACGGCGCTCGGCGGCTTCGCCGGGCCGCCGCTCTACGGCGCGATCATCGAAAGCGGCAGCCGCCAGGCGCTCTTCGGCGCCTACGCGTTTGCCGGGGTGCTGATGTGCGTCGCCGCCGCGGTAGCGCTCTGGATCGGCGTCGACGCCGAGCGCAAGTCGCTCGAGGAAGTGTGCGCGCCCCTGGGCGCCGAGCTCGACTATCCGGGCGTGCGCGCCACCGGCTCGAGCTCGTAGCCCGCCGCGATCCACGCCTCCAGCCCGCCGAGCAGCGGACGCACGCGCGCGTAGCCGAGGTCGTGCAGCGCCTTTGCCGCGACGGCGGCCGACGCCTCGTTCGGGCAATTGCAGTAGAAGATGATGTCGCGATCGCGCGGGAAATCGGCGACGCGGCGCTCGACCTGCGCAAGATCCAGCGCCTGCGCGCCGGGAATGGTGCGGCCGTCCGCCGTGCGCTCGGTCGTGCCGCGTAGATCGATCAAGAGCGGCGTCTGCTGCCCGTGCATCAGCGAGCGCAGCTCCTCGACCGTGATGCGCGCCATGCGCACCGATTTGTAGAAGCGCCGCCGCTGCCACCATTTGAAGCAGATGTAGGCGGCCAGCGCGACCCCGACCACCACGCCGGCGATGAGACCCCAGCTTTCCAGCTTGTCGAGGAGCTCGCTCACCTGCCGCCTGAAGAGCGCTCCGACCGCCAGGCAGATACCCACCCAGAGCGCCGAGCCGGCGATCGTCAGCAGGCCGTACTGCAGCCAATGCATGCGCATGACCCCCGCAAGCGGCGGCGCGACGCTGCCGACACCGGGGATGAACTTCCCGAGCAGGACTGTCCACGCGCCCCAGCGCTCGAAATGCGTGGTGGTCTGCCGAACGCACGAATCGGCCGAGAGCGACATGCGGCAAAGGAGCCGCAGCACGCGCATACCGTAGCGCTGGCCGAGCCAGTACCAGACGCCATCGCCGATCACGGACGCGACCAGGGCCACGGCAAACAAAGCCGCGAGCGGATGCTGGCCTTCGGCGGCGGCCGCGCCGCCGACGATCATCGTCGGCATGGCGGGGATCGGCACGCCCAGGCGCTCGAGCAGCACGTTGACGAACACCAGCGTCGGCCCGAAGTCGTGCAGCAGCCGCTCGGAATCCATCGCGGAAGGTTATCCGCTTACGCGGGCCGGCGCGGCACCACCAGGTTGCCGACCGAGACCTGCACGGCCTCGCCCTTCTGGTTGCGCGT
>JAEKLK010000259.1 GCA_019509895.1 Betaproteobacteria bacterium
GGCGATGTTCGCCGAGTTCGAGCGCGAGGTGCACGCGCGCGTGGATCGCGGCGAGTCGCTTTCGGGCAAGCGCCTGAGCGAGATCTACGGCGAGATCCTTCGCCGCTATCACGGCGAGCGCGAAGGCGTGGTGAAGATCGACGACCTCTACACGGTCGAGTGGGCCTACATCCCGCACTTCTATCGCTCGTTCTACGTCTTCCAGTACGCGACCTCGATCGCCGCGAGCTCGCTCCTTGCAGATTCGGTGCTGAAGGGCGAGCCGGGCGCGCGCGAGCGGTATCTGAAGCTGATCAGCGCCGGCGGCTCGGACTATCCCTACGAGCTGGTGAAAGCGGCCGGGGTGGACCTCGCCAGCCCGGCTCCCTACCGGGCGGTGATCGCGCGCATGGACCGGATCATGGACGCCATCGACGCCATCGAGGCGCGCCGCGGGCCGCGCTAGCGATATGCCTCCACCTCCGGCAATTCCTTCCCGGTCAAGGTGTTGGGTTGGGCCGAATCCTCGGTCCCGCGCAAGCGGAAACCCAAGCGCTTCAACGCCGAAACGGGGTCCCCGCCTTCGCGGGGAAGACGTCCTCGGGGGGGAAGACGTCCTAAGGGGCCCGCTGTGGGGCTTTGCCTTTGCGGCCTGCGGGGCTCGGGCGTAGAGTCGCGGCACCGGATGCCTCAGGGGAGGCGCCGGAAAAGAAAAACCCAGGTACAGGGGATGAATCGCCTTACGAACACCGTCCTGATCGCAGCGCTCGGCCTTTTGGCGGGCGGCTGCTCGATCATGGAAACAACGCCGGTGGCGCGCGAAGAGCTGCGCAATGCGCAGGGACACGTCGTCGGCAGCAAGCAAATCATGCGCGATGCGCACACCGGCGAGGAGCTCGCCCAGATCGCGCTTTTCGTGGCGCGCATCAACCCGCAGGGCGAGATCGTCGGCTACGAGGAGCGCGTGCGCGGCGGCACCGTGCTGCGCGACCTGAACGGCCGGCGCATCGGCAGCCGCTGGGTCGACGTGCGCACCCGCGGAAACAAACCGCAAAGCAGCGGGCTCTTGATCGTGGTGCTCGGCAAGAGCGAACGCGCGAGCTTCGCGCCCGCACCGGAGATCGACGAGCTGATCCAGCTCGCCCGGCTTACCAACTAACCTAGCGCCTTTTTTTTGCCGGCGAGGAACGCCATCCAGCGCCGGTCGATCCAGTTCTTCCACCACCAGAGCGAGTACCCCTCGGCGCTCCAGTTGCCGCGCGCGGCGATGGCGTAGCGCCTGCCGCAGGTGAGGAGCAGGAGCGCGCGCGGCTGCGGCTCGTAGCGGTGCACCGGCCAGCCGAGGAGCACGTTGCGCAGGTTCTGCTCGAGCGCGCGGCCGTGGCGCACGGCGTGCACGCCCGACTTCGCTTCACCGAGCGAGGCGCAGTCGCCCACCGCGAATACCTCCGGATGCGAGACGCTGCGCAGGCCGTGATCGACCTGCACGAAGCCGCGCTCGTCGAGCGCAAGCCCGGAATTGGCGAGCCACGGCAGCGGCGCCGCGCCGGTCGCCCATAGCACGAGGTCGAACTGCTGTCGCGAGCGCCCGGCGACCACCACGGGGCCGGGCTCGAGCGCGTCGATGCGCATGCCGGGCCGATAGTCGACCCGCCGCTTGCGCAGCGCACGCTCGATGCGCTCGGTGAGCGCTGGCGGGAATGCCGCCGCTTCCGAGTACAGCGTGACGGCGCCGCCGCGGTAGGCGAGCGCCATCGCCAGCTCGGCGCCCGCGGCACCGCCGCCCGCGACGGCGACGCGCGAGATGACGCGCAGGCGCTCGAGCAGCCGCTCGAACGGTTTCACCGGCAGCGCGAGCTCGGCAGCGCCGGGTACCGAGAGATCGCTGCGCGAGCCGGCATTGAGCGACGCGACGTCGTACGCAACGCTCCGGCCGTCGGCGAGCGTGGCGACGCGGCGCTCGGCGTCGAAACGCACCACTTCGCCGGGCAGGTACTCGGCGTAGGCGCGCTCGGCAAGCGCCGCCACGTCGAACTCGGCCTGCGCTCGGCGGTAATGGCCGGCGATCACGCCAGGCAGCATCGCGGAATAGATCTGCCGTCGATACGGCGAGACGAGCGTGATGCGCGCGCCACGCACGGGCGTCTGCGCCAGCGCCGCGAGCAGCCCGGCGTGCGCGTGTCCGGCACCGACCAGCAGGACGTGCTTCACCCGGCCTTGGCTGCGAGCTTCGCTTCTTCCCGGCGGCGCAGCTCCTTGCGCTGAACCTTGCCAGTCGTGGTCATTGGCAGCGCCTCGATGAACTCGATCTCGCGGGGATATTCGTAGGGCGCAAGCCGGCTGCGCACATGCGATTGGATGTCCTCGATCAGCGCCGCCGAGGGCGCCTCGCCCGGCTGCAGCACGACGTAGGCCTTGACGATCGCGCCGCGCGTCTCGTCCGGCTTGCCGATCACCGCCGCGTTCGCCACGGCGCGGTGCTTGAGGAGGCAGTTCTCGATCTCCGCCGGCCCGATGCGGTAGCCCGCGCTCTTGATGAGGTCGTCGGAGCGGCCCTGGTACCAGAGGTAGCCGTCCTCATCCATCTTCGCCTGGTCGCCGGTGAGGCCCCAGTCAGGAAAAACACCGGGTCGCGCTCGCCGTTGCAGCTGCGGTTGACCGCGATCTCGCCCGGCTCGCCCGGCGGCAATTCCTTGCCGCGATCGTCGATCACCGCCACGCGATGACCGGGATAGGGCCGCCCGATCGAGCCCGGCTTCACCGGCCACGCCGACTGGCAGTTGCCCACGACGTAGTTGATTTCCGTCTGGCCGAACATTTCGTTGATCGTCACGCCGAGCGACTCCCTTGCCCACTCGATCACCGTCACGCCGACGGCTTCGCCGGCGCTCATGACCGAGCGCAGCGCGAGGTCGTATTTTTTATTCGGCTCGGGCACGGCCTTCATCATCAGCTTGAGCGCCGTGGGAAAGAGAAAGGCGTTGCGCACACGGTACTTCTCCAGCAGGTAATAGGCTTTCTCGGCGTCGAACTTCCCGCGATAGCCGACGATCGGCAGCCCGAAGTACCACGAGGGCAGCAGCGCGTCGAACAGCCCGCCTGCCCACGCCCAGTCGGCCGGCGACCAGAAGAGGTCGCCGGGCTGGGGAAAAAAGTCGTGCGAGTGCACGAAGCCCGAGATGTTGCCGATGATCAGGCGATGTGCTTCCAGGGCGCCCTTCGGCGCCCCGGTCGTGCCGCTCGTATAGATGATCACCGCCGGGTCGTCGGCCGATGTGTCGACGCAATGGAAATGACTGCTCGCGCGCGCCAGCAGCTCCTCCCACGCATGCACCCCCGCTTCGCGCGCGCCGCCCACGCCGATCACCTGCCTGAGCGTCGACAGCTTCTCGCGCACGGCCCAGAGCTTGCCGATCGTCGTCGGCTCGACGATGGCCACGCTCGCCTCGGCGTGGTTGATGCGGTACTCGAGCGCATCGGGGCCGAAAAGGTGGGAGAGCGGCAGCGCGATGGCGCCCATCTGGAAGATCGCCATGTACGCGATCGCCATCTCCGGGCGCTGCGGCAGGATGAGGGCGACACGGTCGCCGCGCTTGACGCCGAGCGAGGCGAGCGCGTTCGACAGGCGATTGGCAGCGACCTGGATGTCCCAGAACGTATGCGTGGCGGTGGCGCCGGACTCGTCCTCCCAGTAGAGCGCGCAGCGGCTGCGCTCGGCCGCCCATTGGCCGCAGCAGGCCTGCGCGATGTTGTAGCGCTCCGGCACCGTCCAGCGGTAGCTCCGATGGAGCTCGTCGTAGCGGTCCAGCATGGTTTAATTCAGTTTACATGAGGGTGGAGGCACTCGTGTTCGACGCGTACGGCACGCTCTACGACGTGCACTCCGTGATGCGTCGGTGCGAAGCCTGTTTTCCGGGAAAGGGCGCCGCGCTCTCGCAGCTCTGGCGCGCGAAGCAGCTCGAGTACACGTGGCAGCGCAGCCTGATGCAGCGCTACGCGCCCTTCTCCACCGTCACGCGCGAGGCGCTTCGCTACAGCTCGGCCGCGCTCGGCCTGCCGCTCGCTGACCACGAGCGCTCGCTCATGGACGCGTACCTCCACCTGGCGCCGTTCCCCGAGGTGCCGGCCGCGCTCGAGCGCCTGGCCCTGAAACGCGCCATCCTCTCGAACGGCTCGCCCGACATGCTCGAGCCGCTGGTGCGCAATTCCGGGCTTCGCTTCGATGCCGTGCTGAGCGTCGATGAGCTGCGCGTCTACAAGCCGGCGCCGCAGGTCTACGAGCTCGCGCTGCGCCGCCTCGGCGTCGCGAAGGAAGCGATCGGTTTCGTGTCGTCGAATTGCTGGGATGCGGCGGGCGCGAAGTCCTTCGGCTTCACCGTCTTCTGGATCAACCGCGCCAATGCGCCGGTCGATGGGCTCGGCGTCGCGCCCGACCGGCAGATCGCGCATCTCGGCGAGCTTGCTGATGAAGTTCTGCGCTAACTGCGGCGCGGAGGTCGTGCGGCGCGTGCCGCCGGGCGACACGCTCGAGCGCTGGGTGTGCGACAACTGCGGGGAGATCCACTATCAGAATCCCAAGCTCGTCGTCGGCACGATCCCGGAGCGCGACGGCAAGATCCTGCTTTGCCGCCGCGCCATCGAGCCGCGCTACGGCTACTGGACCTTGCCCGCGGGCTTCATGGAGAACGCGGAAACCACGGCGCAGGCGGCGCTGCGCGAGACGCTGGAGGAATCCGGCGCCGCGGTGGAACTCGGCGCGCCGTTCACCCTCATCTCCGTGCCGCGGGTGAGCCAGGTGCATCTTTTCTACCTCGCGCGCGTGCGCGAGATCGAGTTCAAGGCCGGCGAGGAGACGCTCGAGGTGGCGCTCGTCGAGGAGGCGGCGATACCGTGGCGCGAGATCGCCTTTCGCACGGTGGCGTACACGCTCAAGCAATGGTTCGAGGACCGCAAGCGCGGAGCCTACGGCTTCCACGCGGCGGATATTGCGTAGTCAATAGAGGAGGAGAAGAAAAATGGGTAAGTGGCTGGCAGGAGCGGCTTGGCTCTATGCGCCGTTGGTATTCGCGGCGGAGCCACCGAAGATCGATGCGGCGAACACAGCATGGATGATCGTCGCCTCGGCGCTGGTGCTGTTCATGACGCTGCCGGGCCTTGGTCTCTTCTATGCTGGCCTGGTGCGCGCGAAAAACGTGCTCTCCGTTCTCATGCAGTGCTTCGCGATCACTTGCGTCGTGACGCTCGCCTGGGTGATCGTCGGCTACAGCATCGCCTTCGGCGACGGCAATGCCTGGTGGGGCGGCCTCGGCAAGGCGTTCTTCGCCGGCATCGACGTGAAGACGGTGAAGGGCACGCTGCCCGAGACGCTCTTCGCCATGTACCAGATGACCTTCGCCATCATCACGCCGGCGCTGGTGATCGGCGCCTTTGCCGAGCGCGTGCGCTTCTCGGCGATGCTGATCTTCAGCATTGCCTGGCTGCTCCTGGTCTATGTACCGCTCGCGCATTGGGTCTGGGGCGATGGCTGGCTGCAGAAGATGGGGCTCCTCGACTTCGCCGGCGGCACGGTGGTGCACGCCAATGCCGGTGTCGCCGCGCTGGTGTGCGCGCTGGCGCTCGGACGTCGTCGAGGCTTCCCGGACACGGCGATGCCGCCGCACAACATGACCATGGTCGTGGCAGGCGCCTGCATGCTGTGGGTCGGCTGGTTCGGCTTCAACGCCGGCAGCGCGCTCGCCGCCGACGGCACGGCGGCGATGGCGAT
>JAEKLK010000260.1 GCA_019509895.1 Betaproteobacteria bacterium
TGCTTGCGGTACTCGGGCTTGCCACAGGCCGGGCAGACCGTGAGCGGTGCTTCCGACACCTTCTGCAGGTGCTCGTCCTGGTGACCGCAGGCGTCGCAGCGGTATTCGTAGATCGGCATGGGCGGCGATTATATCGCTGATTATTTGGCGATAAAGCCCCTCAGAACGGGATGTCGTCTTCCATGTCGTCGAACTTGCCCGCGGGTTTCTTGGCCGTCGCGGCGGCTTTTTCGGCCGGCTTGGCGCCGCCGAAGGACTCCGAGCGCGGCTCGCCCGAGCCGGCGCGCGAGCCGAGCATCTGCATGGCATCAGCAACGATCTCGGTGCTGTAGCGGTCCTGGCCCTCCTTGTCCTGCCATTTGCGCGTGCGGATCCGGCCCTCGACATAGACCTGGGAGCCCTTCTTCAGGTACTCGCCGGCAATTTCCGCCAGGCGACCGAAGAAAGCGATGCGGTGCCATTCGGTTGCCTCCTTCATTTCTCCGCTCGCCTTGTCCTTCCAGCGATCGGTGGTGGCGAGGCGAATGTTCGCAACCGCGTCGCCGCTCGGCAGATACTTTGTCTCCGGGTCCGCACCGAGATTACCGACCAGAATTACCTTGTTTACCGATGCCATTTCACACCTCCCCCGTTACGAGTTTCCGTACGCTCGATTCATCCCATTGTCCCGGCACTACCTTCAGGCGCGCAATGCGCTCGTGCGCCAGCACTTCGGCCTCGCGCACGCCGCGCACCGCGGCGAGCGCTTCGCGCAATCCCTAAAGATTGACGCCCGATTCGATGCTAAACGTGAGACTCGAAAGATCGTTGACCGGCCGCCCGGGCGGCCGCATGCCGAGCGCGGCGACCAGCCAGAGGACGGATAGTAAGCTACAGGTCGCGAAAACGGCACGCGCGCCGTAATGTTCCGCGAGCCAGCCGCCGAGAACGCCGCCAACGAACACGCCGATCGTCTGCGTCGTGTTGTAGACGCCGATGGCGACGCCGCGGCCTTGCGCAGGCGCGATGCGCGAAACGAGCGAAGGCAGCAACGCTTCGAGCGCGTTGAATGCCACAAAGAAGGCCAGCATCAGCAGCCCCAAACCGACGAGACCGGCCTGCATCGCCGCCAGCGCCGCCTCCACCGCAACCAGCAGCGCGACGGCACCAATGAACACCGGCTTCGGGCGGTTGCGCCGGTCGGCATAGAAAATGAGCGGCACCATCAGGATGAAGGATCCGAGCACCGCCGGGAGATAGAGCTTCCAGTGCTCCGTAATCGCCAGGCCCGTGGTGACCAGCATCGGCGGCACCACGACGAACATGCCGTACAGCACGATGTGCAGGACGAAGATGCCGAGGTTCAGGCGCAGCAACTCCGGGTGCAGGATGCTCTCGCGCGTTGCCCTTTCGCCCTTGCGGCCGGCGGACACGCTCGTCGGATCGGGTACCAGGTATTTCACCACCGCGATCGCCGCAAGGCACAGGCAGCCGGTGAGCGCGAATAGCCCGCCCATGCCGATCCAGCGGTAGAGAACCGGCGCGCCAATCAGCGACACGGCGAAGGTGAGCCCGATCGTCGAGCCGATCATGGCCATGATCAGCTGCGCGCCGCGATTACCGTCCAGATGTCCGTGGCGCCGACGCCGAGGAAGCTGCCCAGGGCGAATACCGCAAGCCCCCCGTAAAGAACGGGCTTGCGCCCCCAGCGGTCGGACGCCATACCGAAAGGGATCTGCAGGAAGCCTTGCGCCAGTCCGTAGATGCCAAGCGCCATGCCGACCAGCGCGAGGTTGTCGCCGCCCGCGAGATGGCTCGCATGGACCGAGAGCACTGGAAGAATCAGGAAAAGGCCGAACATGCGCAGGCCAAACACGCCGGCGAGGCTTGCGCCGGCGCGCAATTCGGCGGCGCTCATGCGATCGGGAGTCAGCTGGAGGCTGCGGCGGGAAAACGCGTCGCGCTATAGTAGCAAGTTTCGCTTTTTCGGCTGACTCCTTGGACTCCATTCGCATCCGCGGCGCGCGCACGCACAACCTGAAGAACCTGAGCGTCGAGCTGCCGCGCAACCGCCTCGTGGTCATCACCGGGGTTTCCGGCTCGGGCAAGAGCTCGCTCGCGTTCGACACGCTCTACGCGGAAGGTCAGCGCCGCTATGTCGAGTCGCTCTCGGCGTACGCCCGGCAGTTCCTCGAGCTGATGGAGAAGCCGGACGTCGATCTCATCGAAGGCCTTTCGCCCGCGATCGCCATCGAGCAGAAGGCCGCGGGCCATAACCCGCGCTCCACGGTCGGTACCGTAACGGAGATCCACGATTATCTGCGCCTGCTCTTTGCGCGCGCGGGCACGCCGTACTGCCCCGACCACGGCACGGCGCTCCAGGCGCACAGCGTCTCGCAGATGGTCGACCAGCTGCTCTCGCTTCCCGAAGACACACGCCTCATGGTGCTCGCGCCGGTCATCACCGGGCGCAAGGGCGAACAGGCCGAGCTCCTCGATGAGCTGCGCGCGCAAGGCTTCAGTCGCGTGCGCATCGACGGCAAGGTGCACGAGCTCGATGCCGCGCCGCGCCTTGCAAAGAACCGGCAGCATTCGGTCGACGTGGTTGTCGACCGGCTGCGCGCGCGCGCCGACGGCAAGCAGCGTCTCGCCGAGTCGCTGGAGACGGCGCTGCGCCATGCCGATGGCCGTGCCGTGGCGGTGGAAACCGACGGCGGCCGCGAGCACCTCTTTTCCTCGAAGTACGCCTGCCCGGTGCCGGGATGCGAATACGCGTTGCCCGAGCTCGAGCCGCGGCTCTTCTCATTCAACAATCCGATGGGCGCCTGTCCGCGCTGTGACGGCCTCGGCACGGTCGACGTGTTCGACGTGAAGCGCATCGTCCTGCATCCGAACCTCTCGCTCGCAAGCGGCGCCATCCGCGGCTGGGACCGGCGCAATCACTTCTACTACTCGATGCTGCAGTCGCTCGCGCGGCATTACCGCTTCGATCTCGAGCAGCCCTGGGAGATGCTAGACGAGCGCGTGCAGCGCGTCGTTCTTCACGGCTCCGGCAAGGAGGCGATCGCCTTTCAGTACCCGGGCGAGCGCGGCCGGGCGGCGGTGAAACAGCATCCGTTCGAAGGCGTGCTGCCGAATCTCGAGCGGCGCTATCGCGAGACCGACTCGCTGGTGGTGCGCGAGGAGCTCGCCAAGCTGATCGCCGCGCAGTCCTGCCCGGAATGCGGCGGCACGCGCCTGCGCCGCGAAGCCCGGCACGTGCGCCTGGGGGAGCACAGCATCTTCGATATGTCGAGCTGGCCGCTTGCGCGAACGCTCGAGTTCTTCCGCGCGCTCAAGCTCACCGGTGCCAAGGGCCAGATCGCCGAGCGCATCGTCCGCGAGATCGTCAATCGCCTGGAGTTCCTGGTGAACGTCGGCCTCGACTACCTGGCGCTCGAGCGCTCGGCCGAGACGCTCTCGGGCGGCGAGGCGCAGCGCATTCGGCTCGCGAGCCAGATCGGCTCCGGGCTGACCGGTGTGATGTACGTGCTCGACGAGCCGTCGATCGGCCTGCATCAGCGCGACAACGCCCGGCTGATCGATACGCTGAAGCGCCTGCGCGACCTCGGCAATTCCGTGATCGTCGTCGAGCACGACGAGGAGGCGATCCGCGCCGCCGACTACATCGTCGACATGGGACCGGGCGCCGGCGAAGCGGGTGGCCGCATCATTGCGCAGGGCGGCATCGACGACATCCTCGCGAGCGGCGACTCGCTCACCGGGCGCTACCTCGGCCGCGAGCTTTCGATCGACATGCCGGCGCGACGCAAGCGGCCGGGCGACGCCAAGGTCGTGGTGAGCGGCGCGCGCGGCAACAACCTGCAAGGCGTCGAGCTCAGGCTGCCGCTCGGGCTATTTGTCTGCATCACGGGCGTCTCCGGCTCGGGCAAGTCCACGCTGATCAACGACACGCTGTACGCCGCGGTGGCGCGGCATCTCTATGGAAGCGCCCTCGCTCCGGCGCCGCACGAATCCGTGCAAGGCATCGATCAGCTCGACAAGGTGGTGAGCGTCGATCAGAGCCCGATCGGCCGCACGCCGCGCTCCAACCCGGCGACGTACACCGGGCTTTTCACGCCGACACGCGAGCTTTTCGCCGGCGTGCCCGAAGCGCGCGAGCGCGGCTATGACTCGGGCCGCTTCTCGTTCAACGTCAAGGGCGGCCGCTGCGAAGCCTGCCAGGGCGACGGCGTCACCAAGGTCGAGATGCATTTCCTCGCCGACGTCTACGTGCCGTGCGACGTGTGCCACGGCAAGCGCTACAACCGCGAAACGCTCGAGATCCGCTACAAGGGCCGCAATATCCACGAGGTGCTCGAGCTCACCGTCGCCGAGGCGGCGGAATTCTTCTCCGCCGTACCGGCCATCGCTCGCCGGCTAAAAACGCTCGCGGACGTCGGTCTGGGCTATGTGCGGCTCGGGCAATCGGCCACCACCCTCTCCGGCGGCGAGGCGCAGCGGGTGAAGCTGTCGCTCGAGCTTTCCAAACGCGACACCGGCCGCACGCTCTATATCCTCGACGAGCCGACCACGGGCCTGCACTTCCACGACATCAAGCTGCTGCTCGGCGTGCTTGCGCGGCTGCGCGACGCCGGCAACACGGTCGTCGTCATCGAGCACAACCTGGACGTCATCAAGACGGCCGATTGGCTGATCGATCTCGGGCCGGAGGGCGGCGATGGCGGCGGGCAGATCATTGCGCAGGGCACGCCCGAACAGGTGGCGGCGAACAAGGCGAGCTATACCGGCCGCTACCTGCGCGAAGCGCTCGCCGCCGCGCGCGGCAACCCCGGCGAAGCCACCAAGGGCGAGCGCACGCGCGCCGCGATCCTCGATGAAGCGCTGAGGCTCGTCAGCAAGGCCGGCCTCGACGACTTGACCATCGGCACGCTGGCCGAAGCGACTGGGCTTTCCAAGTCGGGCCTGTTCGCCCATTTCGGCTCGCGCGAAGACCTTCTGCTGGCGGTGCTCGAGCATGGCCAGCGGCAGTTCACCGACGTGGTGCTGAAGCCCGCGCTCGCCAAGCAGCGCGGCGTGCCGCGGCTGCGGAGCATGTTTACCAACTGGCTGGACTGGACCGAGTCGGCGGAGCTCCCCGGCGGCTGTCCGATGATCGGCGGCGCCGCCGAATTCGACGACAAACCGGGCCCGGTGCGCGACATGCTGGCGAACGGCCAGCGCGCGTGGATCGATACGCTGAAGCGCGCGGCGCAGCAGGCGATTGACGAAGGCCAGCTCACCCGCGATACCGATTGCGAGCAGCTGGTCTTCGAGCTCTTCGGCATCGCGCTGGTCGTCCATCACCACCGCCGGCTGCTCGGCTATTCGAAGGCGCGTGCGCGCGCGCTCGAAGCGCTCGAACGCCTGCTCGCTTCCCGCAAATAACGAAAGGAGCCCTCTCATGAGCGCCAGTCTCCGGTTGCCCAGAATTAGCACGAACGTTCGGTTTGCTGCATCGGCGCTGCTCTTCCCGGAGCTCGCCGGCGCCTGGGCCGAGCGCCTGTTCCTCACGCCGCCGCGCACCGGCGGCGCCGCCGCGGCACTCGATCTCATCGATGCGCGCGCATCCTTCATCGAGCACCACGGGCGGCAGATCGCCACCTGGCGCTGGGGCGAGAACGCGGCGCCTGCGGTCATCCTCGCGCACGGTTGGGGTGGCCACGCCGCGCAGATGCGCGCATTCGTCTTTCCCCTGCTCGCGGCCGGTTTCCGCGTGATCGCCTACGACCAGCCCGCGCACGGCGTTTCGGAAGGCAAGCTCACCGGTCTGCCCGACTTTGCCGCGGTGCTGGCGGAGGTCGCATGGCATTACGGCGGCGCATATGGATTCGTCGGCCATTCACTCGGCGCCGCGGCCGGCGCGCTCGCGCTCGCGAATGGCAAGGCGCGCTTCGAGAAAGCCGTGCTGGTCAGCCCACCGGCCGATCTCATCGGCTACTCCCGCCGCTTTGCGCGCTGGTACTGGATGCCGGAGGCCGTGCGTCGCGCGATGCAGAGCGCGATCGAGGAGCGCTACGGCGTGCTGTGGGAAGACATGGAAGCCGCTCGCCTCGCCCGGCGGCTCGCCGCGCCCGCGCTCGTCATCCATGACCGCGAGGATCGGCGCGTGCCCTGGACGCAGGGGGCGCGCATCGCGAAGCTNGGGGCGCGTATCGCGAAGCTCTGGCCGGGCGCTCGCCTCATGAGCACCGACGGCCTCGGCCACGGGCGCATTCTCGAGGACGAAGCAGTGACACGCGCCGCGGCCGATTTCATCGCTGGCCGCTCGGCCGTCGCGAGCGTCGCCGCACCCGCGGTACCGCATCCGGCGCCGGTGTACTAATGGAGCGCGCTCTTGACGTGCGCTGGGACGATCCCGCGGCGCTCGCCGCCGCCGGCCGCACCATGCCCGGCATCGACTTCCTGCGCGCCATCCGCGATGGCCGATTGGCGCCGGCGCCGATCGCCAAGCTGCTCGGCTTCGACCTCGTGGAAGTCGAGCCCGGGCACGCGGTGTTCGAATGTACGCCGGGCGAGCAGCACTACAACCCGATCGGCGTCGTGCATGGCGGGCTCGCCATGACACTGCTCGACTCGGCGATGGGGTGCTCGGTGCACACGCGCATGCCGGCGGGCGGCGCCTATACGACCCTGGAAGCGAAGACCAACCTGGTGCGGGCGATCACCGACAAGAGCGGAACGCTGCGCGCGATCGGCAAGCTCATCCACTTCGGCAACCGCATCGCCACCGCGGAAGGCCGGCTGCTCGACGCCGAGGGCAAGCTCTACGCCCACGCGACGACCACCTGCATCGTCCTAGCCAACGGCGGCTAACCGCTCTCCCTGCCAGCCGAACTCGCGCTGGTGATGCGAGCGCAGGCTGGCGCGATGGCCGATGGAGACGAGCGTCGTGTGCGGCAATCGCTCCTTGATCAGACGGTAGAGCGCGTCCTGTGCGTCTTCCGGCAATGAGGCCGTCGCCTCGTCGAGGAACAACCAGTCGGGCTTGTTGAGGAGCGCCCGCGCAAAGGCGAGCCGCTGCTGCTCGCCGCCCGAGAGCACCTGCGCCCAGTTCTCGCTCCGCGCGAGATCACCCGCGAGCTGCGCCAGGCCGATGGCGCGCAGCGCATCGGCAATCTCGGCATCGCTAAAGCTCGCTTCCTCGGCCGGGTAGCTGACGGCACGCTTCAAGGTGCCCACTGGCAGGTAGGGCTTCTGCGGCAGGAAAAGCAAGCGCGCACCGCGCGGCAATCGCAGGCGCCCTTTCCAGTACGGCCAGATGCCGGCGAGCGTGCGGAAGAACGTGGACTTGCCGGCGCCCGACGGACCCGTGACCAGTACATCCTCGCCGGGCCGGAGCTGGATGGACGTCGATGCGAGAAGGGGCTTCCCGTGCGGCAGCGCAAGCTGTAACGCCTCGATGCCGATCGTTTCGCCCGCGGCCTCGTCGCGCTCACCGGCGAGCTCGCCCATCTCCACGTTGGCTTGTTCAAGTGACTCCGTGAACGTCGTCAAGCGATCCACGGTTGCTTTCCACGCGGCGAATTGCGGATAGATGTCAATGAACCACCACAGCGCCCCTCGCACGTTGAGGAAGGCAGAGGCCACTTGAAAGATGTATCCAAGCATCACCTCCCCCGCGAAGTAACGTGGCGCAGCGATGATGTAAGGGAAGGGGACTGAGAATTGAAAGAGGAACGATGCGATCCAGTTGAGTCGCTTGCGCGTGCGCATGATCCCCCACCAGTTTTCTATTACATGTCCGAAGCGCTCCCGGAATGTCGTGAGCTCGAGGCCCTCTCCTTTGTAGAGCGCTACTCCTTCGGCGTTCTCGCGCAGGCGTACCAGCGAAAACCGGTAGTCCGCCTCGAAGCGCTGTTGGTTGAAGCCGAGCTTGATGAGCGGTTTACCGATCACATGCACTACGACACTAGGAAAAGGAGAAAAGCATATGTCTGGTGAAAAGATCGGCGAAGGCAGCGGACAACGCGGCATGCGGAAAGTGCTGTGCACGCAGCCCACGTTCAAGGTGGAAGTATCTTTCGAAGAACGCGCCACGCTGT
>JAEKLK010000210.1 GCA_019509895.1 Betaproteobacteria bacterium
GCGCGCTACTTCAGGACGACGCCGCAGTTCTGGCTCAATCTGCAGATCGACCTGGAGCGGCCGAAGGCCGCCTCGCGGCCTGCGCCGCATCAAGGTGCGCCAACCCCGGGATCAACGCCTAGCGGGGCGCTAAAATCCGGCATCTCCGAGGGTGATGCCGACAATGCGCGAACCGCAGCCGAAGACCATTTATCTCAAGGACTACACGCCGCCCGCGTTCCGCGTGGAGACGGTCGATCTTGACGTGGACATCCGGGAGGAGCATGCCATCGTGCGTTGTCGCCTCGCCATCCGCCGCGCGGGGGGCAATGCGCCGCTGGTGCTCGACGGCGAGGAGCTGTCGCTCATCTCGGTGACACTCGACGAACGGCCGGCGCGCTTCGAGGCGACGCCGGAGAAGCTCTCGGTCTACGACGTTCCCGACCAGTTCACCCTCGAGACGGTGAGCCGCATCGTGCCGCACAAGAACACCAAGCTCGAGGGCCTCTACGCCACCAAGACCGGCTTCGTCACGCAATGCGAGGCCGAGGGCTTCCGCCGCATCACCTGGTTCCTCGACCGGCCCGACGTGATGGCACGCTACACGACCACCATCCACGCGGACGCCAAGCGCTATCCGGTGCTGCTCTCCAACGGCAACCTCGCGGGCTCAGGCGCCGAGCCGAACGGGAGGCATTGGGCGCGATTCCATGATCCGTTCCCCAAGCCCTCGTATCTCTTCGCGATGGTCGCGGCGGACCTGGAGCACATCGGCGATCGCATCACCACGCGCTCGGGTAAGGAAAAGCAGCTCTTCGTATACGTCGAACCCGGCAAGCTCGACCAGGCGGCCTGGTCGATGGACTGCCTGAAGCGCGCCATCCGCTGGGACGAGACCCGCTTCGGGCTGGAGCTCGACCTCGATGAATACCGCATCGTCGCAGTCGGCGATTTCAACTCCGGCGCGATGGAGAACAAGGGCCTCAACATCTTCAATACGAAATACGTGCTGGCGCGCGCCGACACGGCGACCGATGTCGACTACCTGAACATTGATCGCGTCGTGGCACACGAGTACTTCCATAACTGGACCGGCGACCGGGTCACGTGCCGCGACTGGTTCCAGCTGTCGCTGAAAGAGGGTCTGACGGTCTTCCGTGATCAGGAGTACGGGGCCGACACCTATTCGCGCCCCATGACCCGCATCCAGGAAGTGCGCGCGCTGCGTGCCGCGCAGTTCCCGGAGGACGCCGGGCCGATGAAGCATCCGGTGCGGCCGCAGTCGTTCATGGAGATCCGCAACTTCTACACGATGACCGTGTACGAAAAAGGCGCGGAAGTGGTGCGCATGCAGCACACGCTGCTCGGCGAAGAGAAGTTCCAGGCGGGCATGCGGCTCTACTTCCAGCGCCACGACGGCCAGGCGGTCACCTGCGACGACTTCGTGCAGGCGATGCAGGATGCCGCTGGTAAGGATTCGGGCATCGATCTCACCCAGTTCAAGCGCTGGTACGACGTCGCCGGGACGCCGGTACTCGACTGCACCGGCGATTACAAGGACGGTACCTTCACGCTGACGGTGAAGCAGTCCATGAATCCGCCATTCCACATTCCGCTGCTCGCGAAGGTGGGCAACGAGGAGCGATTGCTCCATGTGCGCGCGGGCGAGGAACGCTTCACCTTCGGCGGGCTGAAGGAGCGCCCGGTGCCGTCGCTTCTCCGGCGCTTTTCGGCACCGGTAATCCTCAACTATGCGTACGGCGAGGCGGATCTCCTGCACCTGCTGGCGCACGACGACGATCCGTTCAATCGCTGGGAAGCGGGCCAACGGCTCGCCGGCCACATCATCCTCGAGCAAAAAGGCGAGCCGTCGCCGGCGTTCATCGCCGCGATGGGCAGCATGCTCGGCGAGCGCGACCCGATCTTCGCCGCCGAGGTGCTCAACCTGCCGCCCGAGAGCTTCCTTGCCGAGCAGCTCGAGGTGGTGGATCCCGACGCGCTTCACGCGGCGCGCAACAACCTGCGACGGAAGATTGCCGGCGCCCTCAAGGGTGATCTGCTTGCGGCGTACAAGCGGCTGGCGAGCACCGCGCGCTATTCGCCCGATGCGGCATCGATCGGCCGGCGCGCGTTACGCAACCAGTGCCTCGGCTACCTCACCGAGCTGGGCGAATCGGCGCTTGCCTATCAGCAGTTCAAGAGCGCGGACAACATGACCGACGCCATGGCGGCGCTCACATGGCTTGCGCAGATCGAGTGCCCGGAACGCGAAGGCGCGCTGGAAGAGTTCCATGCCCGCTGGAAGGACGAGCCGCTGGTGCTCGACAAGTGGCTTGCGGTGCAGGCGGGCTCGCGCCTGCCCGATACGCTCGGGCGGGTGCAGCGCCTGCTCAAGCATCCGGCGTTCGACATCAAGGTGCCGAACAAGGTCTATGCGCTCATCCGCACCTTCACCGCCAACCATGTTCGCTTCCACGCCGTCGATGGCGGCGGCTACGCCTTCCTTGCCGACGAGATCATCGTACTGAACGCGCTCAACCCGCAGGTCGCGGCGCGCATGGCGCGCGGTTTTGATCGCTGGAAGAAGTTCGATGCCGGGCGGCAGGCCAAGGCGCGCGTCCAGCTCGAGCGCATCCGCGACGCGGATGGGCTGTCGAAGGACGTCGCCGAGATCGTGAGCAAGGCGCTTGCCGTCTAGGACCGATAGCGCTCGCGCAGCTTCGCCTTCCAGAACTTGCCGGTCGAGGTGCGCGGAATCTCGGCGATGAAGTCGTAGCGATCGGGTAGCTGCCACTTCGCGAAGCCCTTCGCGAGCAGCGCGTTGAGCTCAGCCGGTGACGCTTCCCGGCCCGGCTTCAGCACCACGCAGGCGAGCGGCCGCTCGCCCCATTTCTCGTGCGGCATGGCGATCACGGCGGCTTCGGCGACCGCCGGGTGGGCCATGATCGCATTCTCGAGATCCACCGAGCTGATCCATTCGCCGCCCGACTTGATTAGGTCCTTGGTGCGGTCGGTGATGCGCACGTAGCCGTGCGCATCCACCGCGCCGACGTCGCCCGTGCGCAGCCAGCCGTCCTCGCTGAAGCGGCTCACATCGTCCGCGCCGTGGTAGCGGCCGGTGATGAACGGCCCGCGCACCTGGATCTCGCCGAGCGCCTTTCCATCCCATGGCGCGACGCCTCTATCGCCGACGACGCGCAGGTCGACCAGCGGCACCGGTACGCCGGCGGTGGCGTTGCGCCGAAAGCGCTCGTCCTCGGTGGAATCGCGGAACTCGGGCTTCTCGTAGGCGATGGTGCAGACGGGTGACGTCTCGGTCATACCCCAGCCCTGGTCGACACGCACGCCGTAGCGGGCGTAGGCGCGAATCAGCGACTCGGGGACGGCGGCGCCGCCGACCAGCGTGCGCAGGCCCGGCGGGAAGCGCCACCGCCCCGGCTCCGCCTCATAGGTCTGGATCATGCCGAGCCAGATCGTCGGCACGCCGAGCGCGAGGGTCGGCGGCTCCTCCTGCATGAGGTCCAGTAGATCGGCCGGCTGCAGATGCGGTCCGGGGAACACCAGCTTCGCGCCGAGCATCACCGCGCCATACGGAATGCCCCAGCAATTGGCGTGGAACATCGGCGTCACCGCGAGCACGCAGTCGCGGCCGCCAGCCCCCAGTAATCGGGGAGGCTCGCGACGAGCGAGTGCAGCACGGTCGAGCGGTGCGAGTAGACCACGCCCTTCGGCTTGCCCGTCGTGCCGCTCGTGTAGCACATCGCGATCGGATCGTCCTCGTCGTGCGGCGCATAGTCGAACGGACTTTCCTGCGCCAGTAGCGACTCGTAGTCGTCGAAGCCGCGCTCCACCGGCGCGCCGCTGAAGGGAAAGACGATCACGCGCTCGAAACGGTGCAGTGAGGCGAACTGCCGATAGAGCGGCAGCAGCACATCGTCGACGACCAGGAAGCGGTCCTGCGCGTGGCTCGCGATCCAGCCGATGTCGGCGGGCGCGAGGCGCAGATTCAGCGTATGCATGACGCCGCCAGCCGCCGGGATGCCGAAGTAGCACTCGAGGTGCGCGTGATGGTTCCAGCAAAGCGTGGCGACACGCTCGCCCTTGCGCAGTCCAAGACGCTGGAGCGCTGCGCCAAGCGCGCGGGCGCGGCGATAAAAATCGGCGTAGCGATGCCGGCGCAGGCTTTTGTCCGGGAGACGGGAAACAATCTCGGACTCGGCAAACAGCACGCCTGCGCGCTCGAGCAGATGATTGAGGGACAGCGGCAGGCGCATCATGGTCGACTGCATGGGGCGGCCCTCCTCCTGACATAATCGTATCCCCATGACGGCCCTGGTCGTTGCGACGTCGGCATTCCTGCTGACGCATCTCGTCACCGGCACGCCGCTCAGGCCGCGGCTGGTCGCGGCGCTTGGCGAATGGCCGTACCGCGGCGCCTACTCCGTGTTGGCGTTCCTAACGCTCGGCTGGATGATCTGGGCGTACGCGCACACCGCCCCGCAGCCCCTCTGGGCCGGGTTGCGCCTGCTGCCGCTCATCGTCATGCCAATCGCCTTGATCCTCATCATGTGCGGCTACCATCGCAATCCGACGATGGTCGGTGCGGACCGGCTGCTTGCGAGCGAAGATCCCGCGCGGGGCATGATCCGCATCACGCGCCATCCGATCATGTGGGGCTTGATGCTGTGGGCAGCGTCGCACATCCTGGCGCGCGGCGACGCAAGCTCGCTCGTGTTCTTCGGCGGTTTCCTCGCCGTCGCGCTGATCGGTACGCTCTCCATGGACCGGCGCAAGCGCGCCGATCCGAACTGGGAGCGCTTCGCGGGCGTCACCTCGCACATTCCCTTCATGGCGATCGCGCAGGGACGAAACCGGCTTGCATGGCGCGAGATCGGCTGGAGGCGACCGCTCATCGGCATTGCCGTGTTCGTGGTGCTTCTCGTCCTGCATCCCTGGCTGTTCGGCGCACGCCCTTACTGATCGATCTTCGCAGCGCGCGAGTGCGAAGACATGCGCTCACCGCGTTTTATTCCGTGCGACAACTTTGTCCTGCGCACGGCGGCAATGTGCGAAACGCGCTTATGTTGCGGCCGAAAAAGCCGATCGACGTGAACAAGGGCACAGCATGCAATCGGTGTCGCGGCGAGCATGGGATCGTCCTGACATTCTCTGACGACGGTGCCATGCGACGCACAACCATAACGAAATTCGCATTGCTGATCGGCACGACGCTGGTGGCGTGGGCGGCAGACGCTCAGCAGCGACCGCTCCTCATCGGCCAGTCCGCCGCGCTGACCGGCAGCCAGACCGAGTTCGGCCGCGACATGCGCGACGGTGCGCTCGCCGGGTTCGAGCACCTCAACCGCAAGGGCGGCGTCCAGGGCCGCAAGATCGAGCTGGTGACGCTCGACGACGCAGGCAACGAGGCGAAGGCCAAGGAGAACTCCGCGAGCTTGATCCATGAGCACAAGGTGCTTGCGCTCATCGGCTACATCTCGCGCCCGAGCTCGGTGGCGGGCGCCAAGGTCGCGAGCGAGGCGAAAGTGCCCTTCATCGGCCCGTTCTCGGGCACGCCGGCGCTCTACAAGTTCGACCATTACGTCTTCACCATCCGCGCGAGCTACGACGACGAGCTCGCCGGCATGGTGAAGCAGCTCGTGACCAACGGCTACAAGCGCGTCGGCTTCGCCTACCTGAACGACGCGCGCCAGGTGAACGTGCCGCTGGTGGAGAAGCTGCTCGCCGAGCACGGCCTCAAGCCGGCTGTGCTGGTCGGTCTCGATCGCACCTCCGGAGAAGCGGCGCAGCAGGGTAAGGAGCTCGCCGCAGCCAACCCCGATGTCCTGCTCGCGCTCGCCAACAATGTCCCGCTCGGCGGGCTGATTCGCGAAGCACGCAAGAACGGCAACAGCACGCCGTTCTGGATCGTCTCCTTCGTCGACAGCAAGGGCCTGGTGAAGGAGTTGGGTCCGCTCGCGCCGGGGCTGGTGTTCGCGCAGATCGTGCCCTTGCCGACGCGGCGCACGCTGCGGATCGTGAAGGAATACCAGCACGACTATGCCGAGCGCTTCCCGAACGCCGCGCTGTCGTTCACCAGCCTGGAGGGCTATATCGCGGCGCGCACTCTCGGCGAAGCGCTGCGGCGAGCCGGCCCGAGCGCGACGCGCGAAAGCCTGGTCCGGGCGCTCGAGAGCCTGCAAGACTTCGACCTCGGCGATTACTTCATCAATTTCAGCCCCAAGAGCCACAACGGATCACGCTTCGTCGACCTGACGATCGTCAATAAAGAAGGGAAATTCCTTAACTGATGAGCAAACCACACCCGTACAATCCGGGCATGCATCGACTTCTGCCCGTAATCGTCCTCTGTTGCACCGTCTGGTCTACCGTAGCCGCGGGGGCCGTCTGGCCGACGAAGCCCGTTAACCTGATCGTGCCTTATCCGCCCGGCGGCGGCACCGACGTCATCGCGCGCATCGTGCAGGAGCCACTCGCCAGGCAGCTCGGCCAGCCGGTCCTGATCGAGAACCGTGGCGGTGCCGGTGGCTCGATCGGCACCGCGATCGCCGCCAAATCCGCTCCCGATGGCCATACGCTGCTCTTCACACTGTCGTCGCATACCATCAACCCGGCCATCTACCACAGCCTGCCGTTCGACACCGAGCGGGATTTCAGCGCCGTGTCGCAGGTAGCCTCGCTGCCGCAGCTCTTCGCCGTGCACCCGGGCACGCCCTACCGCAGCTTCCAGGACCTCGTGGCCTATATGAAGGCGCATGCGGGCAAGATCGACTACGGCTCTGTCGGCATCGGCTCGCCGAGCCACATGGCGGGCGAGCTGCTGAAGCTCAAGCTCGACATCGACATGATGCATGTGCCTTACCGCGGCGGCGGTCCGGCAGTCGCGGCGGCAATGGCGGGCGACGTGCCGCTCCTCATCGTCTCCATCCCGGCGGCGATGTCGCAGGTCCGTGCCGGGCGGCTGCGCGCGCTCGCGGTGAGCACGGCCAAGCGCACGCCCATCCTGCCCGACGTGCCGACCGTGGCGGAAGCCACCGGTCTGAAGGATTTCGAGGTGGACTCCTGGTACGCGGTGTTCGCTCCGGCGAGGACGTCGCAGGACATCATCCTGCGCACCAACAAGGAGCTCGCCGCAGTTCTGGCGCGACCAGAGGTCAAGGCCAAGCTCCTCGAGCAGGGCGCCGAGGCGGTGCCGTCGACGCCGGAGGCGCTGGCGCGACGCGTGCATCGCGAGATCGCCGAGTGGCAGGCGCTGGTGAAGCGCGTGCCGATCGAGGCCGACTGATGAAGACGCGGCGGCTCGCCGACACCTTCGGCATCGCCGTCGACGGCGTGCAGCTCGCGCGCCTGGACGAGCCGCAGTTCGGCGAGCTGCACGATCTATGGATAAAGAACGGAGCGATGCTGGTGCGCGGCCAGGCCGCCATGACCGACGCCGAGTTCGAGGCGTTCTCCAAGCGCTTCGGCGAGCTCGACCCGCCGCCGAACCAGGGCGTCGGGCGGAAGAACGTCCCCGGATTTCCCGATCTCTACGTCGTCTCGAACGAGGTCGACAAGAAGGGCGAGCCGCTCGGCGCGCTCGGCTACGGCGAAGCGGTGTGGCACACCGACATGAGCTACCTGCCGGTGCCGCCAATCGCCTCGATGCTCCTCGCGCGGCGCCTTCCGCCTTCCGGCGGTAACACCTGGGTGGCCGGCATGTGCGGTGCGTACGAAAACCTCCCTCCGGCTTTGAAGGAGCGTGTCAAGACGCTGCGCATCAAGCACGACGGCACGCGCGACTCCGGCGGCAACCTGCGCAAAGGCGTCGCGGACGATCCGAACCCCGTCACGGCGAAGGGCCAGCCGCATCCGGCAGTGATCCGCGATCCCGGCACCGGCCGGCCAGCGCTCTTCCTTGGCCGCCTGCCGCGGGCCTACATCGTCGGCTTGCCCCTCGCTGAGTCAGAAGCGCTGCTGGATGAACTCTGGCGGCACGCGTTCGGGTCCAGCAACGTCTACGAGCACCGCTGGACCGTCGGCGACCTCCTGATCTGGAGCAACTACAGCACCATGCACCGGCGCGACGCTTTCGACGGCACCGCAATCCGGCGCATGCACCGCAGCCAGATCAAGGGCAGCGCCGCGCCGGTCGCGTACTTCAAGTAGCGTCTAGCTTTCCAGCCCGAGCGCGTGGCGCGCGCTCAGCGCTTTCTGCAAGCCTGCGTACCCTAGTCCTTGGCGGCGCCCGGACCAGTTCAGAAACTGCAGCTACGCCAGCTTGCGCTTTACCCGCTGGTCGAATTTCGCGACGTTGACCACCACCCGCTCGTGCGTGCCGTCGCCGATCAGCTCGCGCTCGTCGCGCGCCTCGACGCGGAATGCGAGAGTGCGGCCATCGACCTTTTCAAGTGTGGCGGAGGCCGTGACGCGCATGCCGACCGGCGTGGCGGCGATGTGCCGGACGTTGAGCACCGTGCCGAGGCTCTGATAGCCGGGCGCGAGGAAGCGCTCAACCGCAGCGAGTGCCGCCGCCTCCATCAGATTGATCATCACCGGCGTGGCGAGCACGCTGACCGCGCCGCTGCCCACGCGCGGCGCCGTGTGCTCGCCAGAAACGACAAGCCCGGCCTCCCCTCGGAGGCCGGGCTTGAGTTGTCCCAGCTCGGCCGCGCTCATTCGGCCATGCTAGCGTTACTTCTTCTGGCCGTCGTGCTTCTCGCGGTAGATACGGCGGCTTTCGCGGTTCTCGGCCTTCTGCACGCGCGCCTGCTCGTGCGAAGTGACTTTGCCGTCGGACCCGGCGCGCGCTTCCTTCTTGCTGATATGCGATTCGCCGCCCTCGAGGCGACCTGCTTCGCGCGTGGTCAGGCTCCCGCTCTGCACGCCCTGCTCGATGCGGCGCTGCTGGTTGACATTGCGCTGCACGTCGGCCTGCATGCGCTGCGAGGAGGCCGAGTTCGGGTTACCCGTCTGCGCGTCATGCTTCTCGCGATAGATGTCGCGGCTCACCGCGTTCTGCTCACGCTCTAGGCGCGCCTTCTCCGCCGGGCTCAGCTTGCCGTCCTTCATGGCGCGCGCCTGGTCGCGCTCGACGCGCGCTTCCTCGTTCTCGAGCCGCGACGCTTCGCGGGTGGTGAGCTGGCCGGATTGCAGCCCCTGCTCGATGCGCTGCTGCTGGTTCGCGTCCCGCTGAACCGTCCCTGCCTGCGCGAACGCCGCGCCGCAAAAACCGACGGCAAGGGCCGCGGCGACCACGCTGTATGCAAGTTTCATCTTGTTGCTCCTCCGAATGGGTGGTGGAGCCCATTACAACGCGCAAGGCGCAGCTGCGTCGACCGCATTACTTCCCAGTTGGTAACAACTTGTATCATCGGCATCGCATGGCGCTTCCCCGGGTGGTCATCATTGGCTGCGGCTTCGGTGGCCTGTGGGCAGCGCAGGCGCTCAAGCGTGCGCCGGTCGAGCTGACCGTGATCGATCGCACCAATCACCACCTGTTTACGCCGCTCCTCTACCAAGTGGCGACCGCGGGGTTGTCGGCGCCCTCGGTTGCGGGGCCGATTCGCCACATCCTCGCGCACCAGCGCAACACCACTGTGCTCTACGGCGAGGTGAGCACCATCGACCCGGCGGCGCGTGTCGTGGTTATGGAGAACGGCGAGCAGATTCCTTACGACTACCTGATCGTGGCGGCCGGCACCACGCACAGCTACTTCGGACACGACGAATGGGCACCTTACGCACCGGGCCTGAAGACGCTCGAGGATGCGCTGGAGATCCGCCGTCGCGTGCTGCTTGCTTTCGAGCAGGCCGAGCGCGAGCGCGACCCGGCGAAGCGGGCGGCCTGGCTCACGTTCGTCGTCGTCGGTGGCGGCGCCACCGGCGTCGAGCTCGCTGGCACCTTCGCCGAGATCGCGCGCCACACGCTGCGCGGCGAATTCCGCCGCATCGACCCGCACAACGCGCGGGTCGTGCTGGTCGAAGGCGCCGATCGCGTGCTGCCGCCCTACCCGCCCGCGCTCTCCGCCAAGGCACAGCTCGCGCTCGAACGCCTCGGCGTCACCATCTGGCCCGGCCGCCTGGTGACCGGCATCGATGCGCAGGGCGTCTCGCTCGGCGAGGAGCGCCTGGCGGCCAGGACCGTGATCTGGGCGGCCGGCGTGAAAAGCTCACCGCTCGGCGCCGATCTCGGCGCGCCGCTCGATCGCGCCGGCCGCGTCAAGGTAGCTCCGGACCTCTCGGTGCCCGGGCACCCGGAGGTGTTCATCGCCGGCGACCTGGCCGCGCTCGAGGGCGTGCCGGGCATCGCGCCGGCCGCCAAGCAGATGGGCCGGCACGCCGGGCGCAATATCATCCGCCGTCTCGACGGGCGCCCCGCCGTTAAATTTACCTACCGCGACTACGGTCAGCTCGCGACCATCGGCCGCAACGCCGCGGTGGCGACCATCGGACGCGTGCAGCTCTCCGGATTCGGCGCCTGGCTGGTATGGCTGGTCGCGCACATCTATTTCCTGATCAACTTCAGGAACCGCCTGGTGGTGATGATCGACTGGGCCTGGTCGTACTGGACCTACCAGCGCTACGCGCGAATCATTATCCGCGGCGCGAAAAGCCGCTGATTATTCGTTCCACAGCCTCGCGGCGCCGCGCACGCCGCTCGAATCGCCATGCACGTTGCGCAGCAGCCGAGTGGTGACATGGTCGGAGAAGATGTAGCGCGTCCAGAGCGCGGGCACCTCGCGGTACAGCCGATCGATGTTGGAGAGCCCGCCACCGAGCACGATCACGTCCGGGTCGAGCACGTTGACGACGCCGGCGAGCGCACGCGCCAGGCGCTCGATATAGCGCTGCATCGCCTCGCCGTCGGCGAGCGCCACTTCGCGGGCGCTTCTCTCCTCTCCGGTGAGGCTGCGATGCTCGCGCTCTAGCC
>JAEKLK010000261.1 GCA_019509895.1 Betaproteobacteria bacterium
GCCCTCGATGGTCGTCACGCTCGTCCCCTTGACGGCTCCGAGCGTCGTGGCGCACGAGCGCACCGCCTTGCCGTTGACATGCACGGTGCACGCGCCGCAGAGCGCCGCACCGCAGCCGAACTTCGTTCCGGTGAGCTTGAGCTCATCGCGGATTACCCAGAGAAGCGGCGTGCTGTCCTCTGCTTTCGCGGAGACCGGCTTGCCGTTGAGCTTGAACGAGACCATCGCGTCCTCCTTTGCCGGCAGATTTTCGCGCAAAAATCGGGGACGGAGCCCGATTTAGTTCGGGCTCCGTCCCCGAATTCAGGCTTTGATCGGCGGGGTCCACGGGTTCTCCGCCCAGGCGACGCCGACGCGCGCCACCTGCGCATCGATCAGGTAAGGTTTACCTTCTACTGTCGCCTTGCGGGCACGGCCGAGCGCTGCTTTGAGCTCTTCGGGCGAGCGCGCCACTTCCGCCTCGACGCCGAATCCCCTGGCGATGAGCGCCATGTTCATGTCCGGGTTGCCGAGATAGTCGTGGAAGAAGCGCCCGGTCTGCACCATGCGTCCGCCGGGCACCTTCTCGACGACGCGGCTGTGCGGGCCGCTGTACGCATGGTTGTTGTAGACGACCGTGATCACCGGCAGCTCGAGCCGCGCCATGTTCCAGAGCGCGGTCGGGCCAAATACGAACGAGCCGTCGCCGACCAGGCAGATGACCTGGCGGTCCGGCCGCGCGAGCTTGACGCCGGCGGCGGTGCCGACGCCCGAGCCGAGATGCGCGCCGTAGTAGAAGAAGAGCTCGCGGCCCGCCTGCGGATTGAAGTCGAAGCCGTGCAGCACCACCGAGCCTGCCTCGTGCACGATGATCGCGTCGGGATCGGCGAACTGCGCCACCTCGCGTGTCACGCGGTCGGCGAGCATCGGCGCGCGGTTCCAGTCCGGATTCTTCATCACCAGCTCGCGCAGCGTCCTCGCTTTCAGATGGAAGCCGTGCACTTCCTCGGCGCGCGAGAGCGCTTTCTGTTTGAGCGCGGGCGTCATGAGCTGCGCCACTGCCGCCGCCAGGTCGTCGAGGCCGAAGGCAACGTCGGCGACCAGCGGCACGTCGAGCGCGATGATGTTGCCCATGCTCGCCGCGTCGATGCGCATGTCGATGAACTTCGCCTCGCGGCCGACCATCGGCACGACGCTGTTGTGCTGCAGCTTGTTGCCGACGTTGATCACGACATCCGGGTTCTTCGGATAGTCGAGCGAGGTGAGCCGCGCCGCGGGCGGCGAACCGACCCAGAGCGGATGCGTCTCCGGGAAATTGGCATAGATCTGCCGCGCCTGCGTCACCGGCATGCCGAGGAGCTCGGCCAGCTTGACCACCTTGCCCGTGGCCTGCGCCGTGGTCACCTCGTCGCCGACGATCATGAGCGGCATGCGCGCTTCGAGCAGCATCTTCGCCGCGCGGTCCACCTCGACCGGATTCGGCCGCACGCGCATGCGCGGATCCATCTTCTCGTGCGCGATCACCTCGGCGCGCACGTGCTCGTCGTTGTAGTCCGAATGCCACGAGGCGTACGTCGGGCCGTAGGGCGGCGTCCACGCGGCCTTGAAGGCCCGCCGTACGGTTTCCGGAATCATGTCCGGACGGCGCGCGAGCCACGCGTACTTGGTCATCGGCTGGACGATCTGCTCCTGGTTCGCCACCTCCTCGAAGCCGTCGCGCCCGGCGCGGCCCGACTGGTCGGTCCGATAGCTGTAGAAGACGAGCGGCGTCTGCTCCTTGTAGGCGTTGAACATCTGGCCCATGGCGTTCACCAGCCCGACCACCGCCGCCTGCATGACGATGGTCGGCTCGCCCGAGGCCTTCACATAGCCGGCCGCCATCGCCGCGCCCGGCCCCTCGTGCGGCGTGAGGATGTACTTGAGCTGCGGCCGGTCGACCAGCGCCTCGTAGAAGTGCGCGTCCTCGCTCGCCGAGTTGCCGAACACGTATTTGACGCCGGAGGCGATGAGCTGCTCGGCGAAGCATTCGGCGCCCGTGCCCTCGACTACCTTGTAGGCCGTGCCGCCCGCCGCCTGCGCGTGCGCCGCGGGCACGAGCGCCTCGACGATGTCCTTCGCCGCCGTGAGCGAGATGCCCGCGGTGGTCAGACCCTTGAGGAAGGTGCGGCGCGAGATGGACTGCGAGAGATACCGAGCGACGAGCTCTCTCATTGTTTCCTCCCGTACACGTTTCCGAGGTAGTCGGCCATCTGCCTGACCTCATCCTCAGTCCAGAGCGCGCCGCGGCCGACCATGCGATAGAGCGTGCTCTCCCAGGCGCGGCGGTCCTGGCGCTGGTCCATCCACATGTTGGGGCTGTGGCACTGGAAGCACTTCGAGACGAGCACTTCCTTTCCCGGCGCGTCGGGGAATCCGACCGCGGCGGCGGGCTTTTTCTGCTGCGCGAACGCCGACGGAACGAGCAGGGCGCTTGCGAGCGCCGCTGCCGCAAACTTCAGCATCGGCTATATGTAGCACAATGCCCGGCACGTCCGATGCGCCGGTTCGCTGCTCTCGCGCCCATCTTTGTCGCCGGCCGCTAGCGCGCGAGCGCGCGCACCAGCATGTAGCCGCCTAGCAGCACCAAACCCACGAAGAACCAGCGCATGAAAGTGGCCGCGGGCAGGCGCCGGCGGATGCGCTGGCCGACGTACATCCCCACGAGCGATGGAAAGAGCGCGAGGAAGGAGGCGCCCGCCACGTCCACGCCGTAGCGCCCGTGCATCGCGAGCGCCAGGGTGAGCGCCAGCGGGCAGACGAAGGCCGAGATGCCGATCGACTGCACCAGCTCCTCGCTCGTCATGCGCAGCGAAGTGAGATACGGCACCGTCGGGATGACGAACACGCCGGTGGCGCCGGAGATCATGCCGGTCGCGAGACCGACGAGCGGCGAGGCCCAGCGCTCGTGCCGGGCAGCGATCTCGAAGCGCCGCGCAAAGAGGCCGTAGCAGCCATAGGCGGCGAGCACCGCGCCGAGCGCCGCGCTCGCGCCCGCGGCGCTGCGCGTCATGAGGCCGATGGCATCAGCGAGGCGGCTTGCGCGGGCGGCATGACGATGCTGAGCAGCCCCATCACCACGGTCGGCAGGCCGACGCCGATCGCGCCCTTCACCCAGCCGGCGAAGAGAAACGCCAGGCCGACGAAAACGGCTAAGCCTTCCACGCCGCCCAGGCGAGGCAGGCCCAGCCGGCGAGAAAGGCGAGCCCGCCGAATGGCGTGATGGCGCCGAGCCACCGCACGCCGGTCAGGCTGAGCGCATAGAGGCTGCCGGAGAAGAGCACGATGCCGGCGATGAACAGCCAGCCGCTCGCGTTGACCGCCACGCCGGGCCAGCGCGTCGCCGCCCAGGCGACCGCCAGCAGCCCGAGCGCGTGGTACAGGTGATAGCGCACTCCCGTCTCAAAGGTCGCGAGCATCATCGCGTCGAGGCGCGCCTTCAGGCCGTGGGCGGCAAAGGCGCCCAACGCGACGGCGGCGAAGGCGGCTAGCGCGCCGAGTGCGAAGAAGAGGCGGTCCAAGCTGACGAAATAATTACGTACTTTGTACGAAATTCATTGCGCCACGACGAGCCGGCCGAGGCGCTCGGGATCGGCGAGAAGATCGCGGCTCGGTCCATGGTGGATGATGCGCCCCCGGCTCATGACCAGCGCCTGCTCGGTCACCTGCAGAGCGAGCTTGGCGTGCTGCTCGACCAGGATCACCGCGAGCTGGTCCTCGGCCATCAGGCGCTGGAGGGACTTGAGCAGTGCTTCGACGATGATCGGCGCCAGGCCCTCCAGCGGCTCGTCCATGAGGAGCAGCGCGGGATTGCCCATCAGCGCGCGGCCGATGGCGAGCATCTGCTGCTCGCCGCCGGAGATCTGGTTGCCGCGATGGTGCCTGCGCTCGGCGAGACGCGGGAAGAGGTCGTAGACCCGCTCGAGCGTCCATCGTTTGCCCGCGCGTGCCGCTACGGTCAGGTTTTCTTCCACGCTGAGCGACGGAAAGATGTCGCGCCCCTGCGGCACATAACCGATGCCCAGGCGGTTGCGCTCGTACACCGGCAGCTGCTGGATCACGCGTCCGTTCGCCTGGATCGAGCCGGCATGGAAGGTCGTGTGCCCCATGATCGTCGCGAGGAGCGTGGTCTTGCCGACGCCATTGCGGCCGAGCACGGCGAGCGAGCCGCGCTCGGGCAGGGCGAGTGCCACGTCCTCGAGGATCACCGTCTCGCCGTAGCCGGCACGCAGGCCGGAGAGGCGCAAGGCGTCAGGCATGGGTCGCTTCGCCCAGATACACGTCGCGCACGCGGCGATCCGCGGCGATCTCTTCGGGCGTGCCTTCGACCAGCACCTGTCCCTGCACCAGCACGGTGATGCGCCGCGCGAAGCGGAAGACCAAGTCCATGTCGTGCTCGATGATTAGGATGGCGATGTCGGCCGGCAGGGCGGCGAGCACCTCAAGGATGCGACCCGAGTCCTGCGACGGCACGCCGGCCGCCGGCTCATCCAGCAGCAACACCTTCGGCTTCAGCCCCAGTGCGATGGCAATTTCCACGAGACGTTGCCGGCCGTAGGGCAGGTCCTCGACCTTGATGCGCGCGTCGTCGACCAGCCCGAGGGTCGAGAGGAGCGCCAGTGCCTCGTCGATGATCTCCTGGTGCGCGCTCGCCGCCTTCCACATGCGCCGCGCCACGCGGTCGCGCTCGGCGATCGCCAGCGCCACGTTGTCGAGCACCGGCAATTTCCGGAAGAGCGTGGTGATCTGGAAGGTGCGGCCAAGTCCGCGCCGCACGCGCGCCGCCTGGTTCACCTTCGTCAGGTCCTCGCCGCCGAGCAGGATGCGGCCCGAGGAGGGCGCGATCGCGCCCGTCAGCATGTTGACGAACGTCGTCTTGCCGGCGCCGTTCGGCCCGATGAGTGCGTGGCGCGCTCCCGGCTCGAGCCGGAAGTCGATGTTGTCGGCGACGGTCAGCGCGCCGAAGCTTTTGCAGAGCTTCTGTGTCTCGAGAGCGCTTGCAGCCATGGGGCGCCGATTTTGTCCACGATGCCGAGGATGCCGCCGCGCGCGAACAGCACGACGACGATGAGCAGCAGGCCGATGCCGAAATACCAGTACTCCGGGTACTGCTTCGCCAGGTAGTCCTGTGCAATGAGATAGATCACCGGCCCGACGAACGCGCCGTACAGGCGGCCGACGCCGCCGAGGATCAGCATTACCAGGATGTCGCCCGACGGCTCGAGGCCCAATACGTTGAGCCCCACGAACTGGTTCACTTGCGTGAGCAACGCGCCGGCGACGCCCGCCAAGGTCGCGGAGAGCGTATAGACCAGCACGAGCCGCCAGTAGACCGGTGCGCCGACGGCGTGCATGCGCGCCGTGTTCTCGCGGATGCCGGTCAGCATCGCGCCGTAGGGTGAATAGATCAGCCGGCGCACGAGCAGCCAGCCGAGAAAGAGCACGAGCAGGCAGTAGATGAAGGCCGTCTTGCCGAAGATGTCGAACCTGAAGAGGCCGAGGATCGGGTCGGTCTTCACGCCGGACAGGCCATCGGCGCCGCCGGTTAGCGCGGTCGCCTTGTTGGCGATCTCGAGCAGGATGGAAGTGATCGCGAGCGTCAGCATCAGGAGCGTCAGCGCCTTCGTGCGCAGGATCACCGCGCCGGTGGCAATGCCAAGGAGCGCGGCCATCGCCGCGGCAGCGATGACTTGCAGGAATGGATCGGTGATGCCGTACTTCGCGCCGAGAATGCCGGCGGTGTAGGCGCCCAGACCGAAGAACGCGCTATGGCCGAGCGTAATGATGCCGGCGTACCCGAGGATGAGATCGAGCGACAGCGCGAACAGGATGTAGATGAGGACGCGCGCGCCGAGCGACAGGTACTCCGGCATCGCGAAGAAGAACGCGATCGCCGCGAGCCACGGCAGCCACTCCGTCCATCGGATGCGCGGGTCGCTGGTGTAGCCGCTCATAAATTCGGGGTCAGGCACCGAACGGCGGCGCCGCGGGTATTGAATTCGGTGCCTGACCACGAATTCATGCACGCACTCCGAACAATCCCAGCGGGCGCCACAACAGGAGGCCGATGGTCGCGGCATAGATGATCAGGAAGTAGACCAGGTGCTCGAAGGGATAGCTCCACTGCACCGGCAGGATGTCGGCGCCGAGCGCGCCGCCGAGGCCGGCGAGGCCGCTGCCGAGCGCGAAGGTCGCCATGAAGAGGAGCCGCGTGTTGATGCCGACCGATTGCGCCATGCCGCGGTTGTCGACCGCGGCGCGCACCATGGCGCCCCAGCGCGTGCGCTCGACGCCGAACCACAGGCCGACGATGATGAGCGCCGAGAACATGATGAGAAAGACGCGGTAGGTCGGGAAGTCGCGGCCCAGGATGTGCACCTGGCCGCGCAGGTAGTCGGGAAGAAAAACGGGCGCCGCCAGGTTGCCGTAGACGAGGCGCGCCAGCGCCATGGAGATCAGGATCAGGCCGATGGAGAAGAGCACCTGCGCCAGCTCGCCCGCGGCGTACAGGCGAGAGTAGAGCAGCCGCTCGAGCACGATGCTCGCCGCCGAGACGGCGACGAAGGCGGCGACCAGCGCGAGCGGAAACGGCAGGCCGAAGCTCGCCATGACGCTCGAGAAGATGTAGCCCCCCGCCATGGC
>JAEKLK010000262.1 GCA_019509895.1 Betaproteobacteria bacterium
GTCGTGGAGGAGCTTAAAAAATGAGCACCTACCAGGCGCCGCTCAAGGACATTAAGTTCGTGCTGCACGAGCTTGCCGGCCTGCCCGAGGTCGCCAAGCTCCCGGGCTACGAAGAGGCCTCGCCGGATACGGTCGACGCCATCCTCGAGGAAGCCGCGAAGTTCGCCACTGGAGTCCTTGATCCGATTAACTATTCAGGTGATCAGGAAGGCTCCAAATGGGCTGATGGCAAGGTCACGACGCCGAAGGGCTTCCGCGACGCCTACCGGCAATTCTGCGAGGGCGGCTGGAACGCGCTCCCCTTTGAGGCCGAATGGGGCGGGCAGAGCCTGCCGCGCCTCGTGTCGACCCCGGTGCAGGAGATGTGGAAGAGCGCGAACCTGAGCTTCTCGCTCTGCCCGCTGCTGACCCAGGGCGCGATCGAAGCGCTGCTCCTGCGAGGCACGGAAGAGCTGCAGCGCCGCTACTTGCCGAAGATGGTCGCGGGAACCTGGACCGGAACCATGAACCTCACCGAGCCACAGGCCGGCTCGGACCTCTCGCTCGTTCGCACACGGGCCGAGCGCCAGGGCGATCACTACCTCATTTCAGGTCAGAAGATCTTCATCACCTACGGCGAGCACGATCTCGCCGAGAACATTGTCCATCTGGTGCTCGCGCGCACGCCGGAGGCACCGGAAGGCGTGAAGGGCATCTCGCTCTTCGTAGTGCCGAAATTCATCCCGAACGAGGACGGTACGGCCGGCAAGCGCAACTCCGCGCGCTGCGCCTCGATCGAGCACAAGCTCGGCATCCACGCGAGCCCGACGGCGGTCATGGTCTACGAGAAAGCAGTGGGCTACGTGGTCGGCGAGGAGAACCGCGGCCTCGAGTACATGTTCATCATGATGAACGCCGCGCGCTTCGCCGTCGGCCTCGAGGGCGTGGCGATCGCCGAGCGCGCCTTCCAGCGGGCGCTGGCCTTTGCCAAGGAACGCGTGCAGGGGCGTGACCTCATCCAGGGTGGCAAGGCGGTGCCGATCATCCGGCATCCCGATGTGCGCCGCATGCTGATGCTGATGAAGTCGCAGACCGAAGCGATGCGCGCGCTCGCCTATACGACCGCCGCCGCGATGGACTTCGCGCGCAAGGCGCCCGACGCCGAGGCGCGCAAACGCCACCAGGCGTTCGTCGACCTGATGATTCCGGTAATCAAGGGCTGGTCCACCGAGACCGGCATCGACATCGCTTCGCTCGGCGTGCAGGTGCACGGCGGCATGGGCTTCATCGAGGAAACCGGCGCCGCGCAGTACCTGCGCGACGCGCGCATCACCACCATCTACGAAGGGACCACCGGCATCCAGGCGATGGACCTCGTCGGCCGCAAGATCGCCCGGGAAGGCGGCGCCACGGCCAAGGCCTGGCTCGCTTCTCTGAAGGCGCTCGACGCCGACCTCGGCAAATCGGCCAACGCCGACATCAAGTCCCTGCGCACCGCGCTCGCCGCCGGGGTGCAGGCGGTCGCCGACTGCGTCAACTTCATCGTCGAGAGCAAGGACCCGCGCGCGACCTTCGCCGGCGCCGTGCCGTTCCTAAAGCTGATGGGCATCGTCGCCGGCGGCTGGCAGATGGCGCGCGCCGCCTTGGCCGCGGAAAAGAAAATCGACTTCGGCGACCGCGACTTCTTGCTGGCAAAGATCGCCACCGCGCGCTTCTACGGCGACCACGTCCTCGTCCAGGCGCCCGGGCTGCGCGACACCGTCGTCAAGGGCGGTGCCGACGTGATGGCGCTTTCCGAGGACCAGTTCCTGGCCGCCTGAATTCGGGGCCAGGTCCGCAATTTTCCGGGAAATCATCCGCAAATCATTGGCTGCCCGCATTTGCCCGTAGGTGCCTGTTGTCGCACCGCGGCCGCCAACCTACGGTTGGAGGACCAATTGAAGCGGAGCAGCCATGAGTTACATCGGGGCATTGAATCCGGTCGTCGCGTTCGCAATTGCCGTCTTGGCGGTCATTGCTACGCCCGCCTACAGTTGGCATGGGAACGGCAACGTCAGCGCCGTTGCCGTCGACTCCCTGACGCCGGGGACGCTTTATGCGGGAACGGGGGACCGTGGCGTGTTCAAGAGCACGAACGGCGGTGCCAAATGGAGCCCTACCGGGCTGACGAATACACCCGTCTATGCCCTCGTGGTAGATCCTCGGGTGCCGACCACACTGTATGCCGTCACGCCTTCAGGGATCGTCAAAAGCCTAGACGGCGGCGATAGCTGGGGTGACACCGCCCTGATGAATTGTGTCGCGGGGGCGATGGAATGCCCGATCCTCAATGGATTGCCGGTCCAGAACTCCGTGGCGACCCTGGCGATCTCAGCGCCCAGCGATCCTTCGCTACCGGCTGTTCTGTACGCCGGCATGAGTTGGTACGACGCTTCGTTCACTTATTATTGGGGAGAGGTGGTGTGGAGCCCCAATGGGGGTCTCGGTTGGGGGCCCGTCACTCCGGGCGGCAATCCTTGGGCATTTCCCGCGCTGCGCGTCGCACCGAGTTTGGCGATCGCGCCTGCAAGTCAGAACGCGCCCGCGACCCTTTATGTGACGGGATCCAACGAAAATGATGTGTGCTCGGTTAAGGACGACGGCGCGACCATCGCCTGCGCGCTTCTCGACCAAGCTTTCGCCGGCGCTACGGCGTTGGCCGTCGATCCGCGCAACGCGGACATCGTATATGCCGGTAACGTCGTTGGCGTCTACAAGAGTCTCGACGGCGGCGTTACCTGGCGTCGCGGCGCTACTGGGTCCATTGCAGCGCTGCTCATAGACCCCCGCAACCCGGACACGGTTTATGCAGGAACCGCCGATCGCGGCGTTCTCAAAAGCACCGACGGTGGCGCAACTTGGGTGGCGCTCGGCGCCGACTTGACGGGATACCTTGATCGTCTGGCGCTCTTCCCCAACATCTCGGCTCTCGCGATCGACCCGCTTGTCCCGACCACGCTCTATGCCGGCACTCCCGGCGGCGTTTTCAAGAGTGTCGATAGCGGCGCCACGTGGATGCCGACCGCGCTCATCCAGCACTCGGCTCTCATCTCGCTTAACGTGCCTCCGAGAGTGATGGGTGGAAGGGCCGCGAGCGGAACCGTCGTCTTCAACGCTCCCGCCCCGGAAGGCGGTGCGGTGGTCGCCCTATCCAGCAGCGATAGCACAGCGGCCGGCGTCCCCGCGAGCGTGACGATACCCGCAGGCGCGACGAGCGCGAGTTTCGCCATAGCTACCAATCCCACGAATTATTATCTGTGGGTAACGATTTCCGGGACCTTCGACGACCTCACTAAGTCCGCGCAGGTCATCGTTGTCCACCCGCTCCTTCTCAGCTTGAACCCGAACGGTCTGATAGGCGGAAAGCCCGCGACTGGGAGCGTGACGCTCGGCCTAGCCGCGCCGCCAGGCGGCGCGGTGGTCTCACTTTCCAGCAGCAATTCCGCTGTGGCTAGCGTTCCCGCGAGCGTGACGGTGCCGGCGGGCGCCATGACGGCGACCTTCACGGTCTCGACGAGCGCGGTCAGTACCAACGCCATGGTGAGCATCGGCGCAGCTTACGACGGCGCGAGCCCTTATGTTTATTTGCAGGTGGTGCCGTCGACTCTTTCTTCCTTGACGCTCAGTCCCAAGACAGTAGCTGCCGGAACTGCGTCGACCGCAACTGTGGTGTTGACCGCGCCTGCGCCGGCAGGCGGTGCTGCGATTGCACTATCCAGCAGCGACACCTCGCTAGCCACGGTGCCTACAAGCGTGACGGTGCCCGCCGCGGCGACGAGCGCAAGCTTCACGGTGTCTACCAGTTCCGTGATCCCGCCCACCGACAGCACGAAGTCGGTTTCGATCCTCGGCAGCTATAACGGCCAGGCCTATGACGTTCTCTTCGTGACGTCACCTCCGGAAGCGACGATCTCTTCCCTTAGCCTGAACGCTACGAGCGTAACGGGCGGAGGCACCTCGACCGGCACGGTAACGCTGAACTCGGCAGCACCAGCAGCCGGGACTGCGGTTGCGCTCACGAGTAGCGACCCAACCGTTGCCGCAGTGGCGGCGAGTGTAGTCGTGCCGGGTGGCGCTACTAGCGCGACCTTCACGGTAACCACGAACGGGGTGACCACGTCTACGAATGTAACGATTACGGGAACAAATGGCGGCGCAAGTAGGAGTGCCCAACTACTGGTTAATCCGCCGCCGGCAATAGCGCTCTCAACGTTGAGCTTCGTCCCGGCGAGCGTGACGGCTGGGACTGCCTCCACTGGAACTGTAAGCCTGACTGCAGGTGCGCCTCCTGGCGGCGCGGTAGTCTCGTTATCGAGCAGCAATCCTGCAATTGCCTCCGTTCCGGGAAGCGCGATAGTTGCTCCTGGCGGCACCAGCGTGAACTTCACCGTGTCGACGTTGTCGTGCACGTCTGGTTCAGTAACGCTCTCGGCAAGCTATGATGGTGGGACGAAATCGGCTGGATTGGGCGTCACTTCGAGCTCGGACAATGTCACGATCCAGCAGGCGGATTACTCTGGGAACAAAGACGAATTGCGGATGGCCGCTCGAAGCAGCAACTCCGGAGCTACCCTCCGCGTGTACGTGTCGTCGTCCGAACAAATGATCGGCACTCTCCGCAATCTCGGTGACGGCAGGTACAGCGGGCAGTTCAGCTGGTCAGTGAACCCGCAGAACATTACGGTGCGCAGCAGTGCGTGCGGATCAGCGATAAGCGCGGTGAGTAACAAGCGATAGCAGAGTGGAGCGGCGCCGAAGTGCGTCACGCTTGCCGCCGCTCCCGCAATACCGGAACACTACGCCGGCCCGCTTAGAATTCGCGGTCAGCATAATTTTCTGGAGTTGTC
>JAEKLK010000211.1 GCA_019509895.1 Betaproteobacteria bacterium
TTCGCGCCGCAATTCGGGCATTCGCCCTTGATGTAGCGGTCGGCGAGGAACATGCGCTTCACCGGGTCGTAGAACTGCTCGACCGGCTTGGCGTAGACGAGGCCGGCGGCCTTCAGCTGGCGGAAAATCCCTTGCGAGAGCTCGGTGTTCTCCGGCGAATGCGTCGAGTGCCAGTTGTCGTAGGAGACGTGAAAGCCCTCGAGGTAGCGGCGCCGCCCGCGCGCGATCTCGGCGACGAACGCCTCGGGCGTCTTTCCCGCCTTTTCGGCCGCCAGCATGATCGGCGCCCCGTGCGCATCGTCGGCGCCGACGAAATGCACCACGTGGCCCTGCATGCGCTGGAAGCGCACCCAGATGTCGGCCTGGATGTACTCCATGATGTGGCCGATGTGAAAGGGCGCGTTGGCGTAGGGCAGCGCCGTCGTGACGAAGAGCGTGCGCGCGGGCATCTTCAGGCGGAAAAAGGGAAATTCTAGCGGCGATTAGGTACACTTAAGCGCTTCTCCCCGCCATGCCCCTCAGCGAAGCGCAAGTCCAGTCGGTCCTGAAAAGCCTCGTCGACCCGAACACCGGGAAAGACTTCGTCGCCACGCGCTCGCTGCGTAACGTCAAGGTTTCCGGTGACGACGTGTCGCTCGAGATCGAGCTCGGCTATCCCGGCAAAAGCCAGTACGAGCCGATCCGGCGCCAGATCACGCAGGCGCTGAAGAGCGCCGGCGCGAGCGCGGTGAGCGTGAAGGTGGGCTCGAAAGTGGTGGCGCACGCCGTGCAGCGCGGCGTGAAGCTCGTTCCGGGCATCAAGAACATCATCGCCGTCGCCTCCGGCAAGGGCGGCGTCGGCAAATCGACCACCGCGGTGAACCTGGCGCTCGCGCTCGCGGCCGAAGGCGCCTCGGTCGGCGTCCTCGATGCCGACATCTACGGCCCGTCGCAGCCGATGATGCTCGGCATCGCCGGGCGGCCGGAGTCGAAGGATGGCAAGAGCCTCGAGCCGATGGAAGCCCACGGCCTGCAGGCGATCTCGATCGGCTTTCTCATCGATGTCGACACGCCGATGGTCTGGCGCGGCCCGATGGTGACGCAGGCACTCGAGCAGCTCCTGAAGGACACGCGCTGGCGCGATCTCGACTACCTGGTGGTCGATCTGCCGCCCGGCACGGGCGACATCCAGTTGACGCTCGCCCAGAAGGTGCCGGTGACGGGCGCCGTGATCGTGACGACGCCGCAGGACATCGCGCTCATCGACGCTCGCAAGGGCCTCAAGATGTTCGAGAAGGTCGGCATCCCGATCCTCGGCATCGTCGAGAACATGTCGTACCACCGCTGCCCGAGCTGCGGCCACGAAAGCCACATCTTCGGCTCGGGCGGCGCCGAGCGCATGGCGCGCGACTACGCGAGCGAGGTCCTCGGGCAGCTGCCGCTCGACGAGGCGATCCGCCAGCAGGCGGACTCCGGCAAGCCGACCGTGGTCTCGGCGCCCGACAGCCCGGCGGCCGAGATCTACCGCCGCATCGCGCGCCGCTGCGCGGTCAAGATCGCCGAGTCGCAGCGCGACATGACCTCCAAGTTCCCGAACATCGTCGTCCAGAACACGTGAGCATCCGCAGTGTCGATTAAGTCAGACCGCTGGATCCGGCGCATGGCGCTCGAGCACCGCATGATCGAGCCGTTCGAGGCCGGACAGGTGAAGGAGCTGGCGGGCCGGCGCGTCGTCTCCTATGGCACCTCGAGCTACGGCTACGACATCCGCTGCTCGACCGAATTCAAGATCTTCACCAACATCAATTCCACCATCGTCGACCCCAAGGCGTTCGACGAGAAGAACTTCGTCGACTACCGCGGCGACGTCTGCATCATCCCGCCCAACTCCTTCGCGCTCGCGCGCACGATCGAATACTTCCGCATCCCGAGGAACGTGCTCACCATCTGCCTTGGCAAGTCGACCTACGCGCGCTGCGGCATCATCGTCAACGTGACGCCGCTCGAGCCGGAATGGGAAGGGCACGTGACCCTCGAGTTCTCTAACACCACGCCGCTGCCGGCGCGCGTCTACGCCAACGAGGGCGTCGCGCAGGTGATCTTCATCGAGTCCGACGAGCCCTGCGAAACCTCCTACCGCGAGCGCGGCGGCAAGTACCAGGGCCAAAAAGGCGTCACGTTGCCGCGCATCTAGCCCTACACAATCGGCCGGGCACTAGATGTAGTGGTTGAAGCCCTCCCGGGGCGCTATAGGGACCGTAAAAAGGGGTAAAAAAATCCTTGACGCGTGGGACCGTTGGCCCATAATCGGCGCCACTTTTTTCGTTTTGACCACTTTTGCGAGGAAGAGGAGGTCATCATGACAAGCCAGAGAAACTCGTATCCGGTGTACGACGTTTGCGTTCGGGACATTCCTGAAACCTAGTTCGTTCGCCCGGGAGAGTTTGATGGGGGATCGCCCAGTTAACATTGTTCGCAGCAGACAGACCGCAGTCGCCAAGCAGCAGCCGCAAGAGAGCCTCTTCGACACGCATCCCGAAGTCAGCCTCGACTTCGAGATCGTGCGGCAGGCGGCAAGCCAGAAGTACACCCGACCGTTCCTGATCGTCGACACGGCCATCGTGCGCGACAAGGTGCGGCGTTTCCGCGCGGCCATGCCGCGTGTGCGGCCGCATTACGCCGTGAAGGCGAACCCCGACCGGCGCGTGCTGAAGGTGCTGGTGCAGGAAGGCTGCGGCTTCGAAATCGCCTCGACCGCCGAGCTCGACCTGCTGGTGAGCCTGGGCGTGCCCGCCGCCGAGATCTTCTATTCGAACCCGGTCAAGTCGCGCGACTCGATCGCCTACGCCGCCGGCAAGGGCGTGGAATGGTTCGTCATCGACAGCCTGGACGAGCTGCGCCGGGTGTTTGAGGTGAAGCCCGACGCCAAGCAATACCTGCGTATCGGCACGCCCAACATCGGCAGCGACTGGCCGCTCTCCGGCAAGTTCGGTGCGGGCGCCGCCGACGCGCGTGAAATCGTGGCCGCGGCCGCGAAGATGGGCGCCGACCTCGCCGGCGTCACCTTCCACGTCGGCTCGCAGTGCCGTAACCCCGAGAACTGGCGCGTCGCGCTGGAGAAGGCCAGGAATCTCTTCGACCAGATGACCAAGTCAGGCCTGCGGCCGCGCCTGCTCAACATCGGCGGGGGCTTTCCGGTCCGGCATGTCCGGCCGATCCCGGCGATCGAAATGATCGGCACCGTGGTGAACGAAGGCCTGAAGGCTTTCCCGGAAGAGACGCAGGTGATCGCGGAGCCGGGCCGTTACCTGGTTTCCGACGCCGGCTACTTCGTCTGCCGCGTGCTCGGCACCGCGACGCGTGGCGGCAAGCGCTGGATGCACTGGGATGCCGGGCTTTTCGGCGGCGTGATCGAAGCGTCGGAAGGACTGCGCTACCGCATTCGCACGGACCGCTCCGGGCCGGATGTCGCGTGGACGGTGGCCGGGCCGACCTGCGATTCGGTCGACATCGTGATGCGCGAGGAGCCGCTGCCCTCGGACCTGCAGGAGGGCGACTTCGTCTATATCCGCAACGCGGGCGCCTATACCACGGCCTACGCGAGCCAGTTCAACGGCTTCCCGCTGCCCGAGGTGCGGGTTTTCGAGTCGAAGCGCTAGGCTCGTAGAGCACGAAGTCGAACGCGGTGCCATCGGCGGCGACGTGGCTTTCGCGCTGCGTCGCCCGCCACTGCGAGCGCTTGAAAGGCGGAAACCACGTATCCCCCTCGTAGTCACGGTGAATTTCGGTCATCACCAGCCCTGCGGCGAGCGGCAGCGACTCGGCGAAGAGCCGGCTGCCGCCAATGACGAAAGCCACCGGCTCCCCGGCGCACAGCGCAATCGCCGTCTCGAGCGAGCTGGCGACGGCCGCGCCGGGCGCCTCATAGCCGGGCGTGCGGGTGACGACGATGTTTTCGCGCTGCGGGAGCGCGCCCGGTAGCGATTCCCAGGTCTTTCGGCCCATGATGATCGGATGGCCGAGCGTCATCCGCTTGAAGTGCCTCAGGTCTTCCGGCAGGTGCCATGGCAGCCGGCCGTCGCGACCGATGACGCCATTGGCCGCGACAGCGGCGAGAAGATAGATCCTCGGCTGCTCGGGCTGCGACATCGTGGCTTCGACATCGGCGCTCAATTTTGCTGAAATTATAGGTACATGCAGCATCGGTGCCTGATCGCGGCAGCGCTTTTCGCGTTCGCCGGCTGCGCTTCGTTCGATCCGCGGAGCTTCGGCGTCGTCATGGCCGACGGCATCGTTGGCGAGGCGGTGCAGCTGCGCCGCGCGGGCAGCGCCGCGGAGCAGAAGGCGGCGCTCGCGCGTGCCGATGAGGCGATGCGCCGCGAAGCCACGCCGGCGAACCGCCTGCGCCTCGCCAGCCTGCTCGTCATGCTGCCCGACCCGCTGCGCGACCCGCAGCGTGCGGCGGAGCTGGTCGAGCCGCTCGCCGAGGCCGGCGACCCGGCCTACGGCCGCTTCGCCGCCTTGATCGCCGTGCAGGCCCAGGAGCAGGCGCGCCTTGCACGTGAGCTCGCGCGCGGCGCGCGCGACCTCGAGCGCGAGCGGGTCGAGCGCGACAAGCGCGAGGAAGCGCTGCGCCAGCAGGTGGAGGCGCTGCGCGACATCGAGCGCGGCATCCTCGAGCGCGAGGACAAGATGCGGCGGCGGGAGAAGTGATTAGCCCTTGCTGAAGGCCCACTGCCGCGTCAGCGCGATCACCAGGGCGCAGAGGGCGGCGAACACCCCCAGGACGTAGAAGCCGGCGACGATGCCGTAGCGGTCGGCAAGGAAGCCCATCAGCAGGGGCGTGCTCAGGTGCGAAACGCTCCACCCGAGGCCGCCGAGCGCCAGCGCCGAGCCGCGCTCGGCGCTACTGCTCGCTTCGGAGATGGTGATCTGGAAGTAGAGCGTCATGGCGGCGGTCGCGGCGCCGACGATCAGCATCCACAGCGATATCGGCAGCGCGTGGTTCACCAGCGGCACGAAGCCCACGGAGACGGCCACGGCCAAGCCGCAGGTGACCGGCCAGAGCGTCTCCGGGCCGGTGCGCACGAAGCGGGCGGTCAGAAGGCTGGCGAGGATGGAGCCGGCGGCCCGCAGGCTGAGCAGCACGCCGGAGGTGCCCTCGCCGTGGCCAAACTGCGCGAAAAGCAGCGGATAGAACGACATCGTCAGCGAAAAAGGCAGCGCCGAAAGGTACGCGCACAGCATGGTGTAGACGATGATCCGGCGCCGTAACAGCGGCAGGTAGCTCGCGAGCGGGTGGCGCGCCGTCACCGGCACCGGCCGGCGCTGCGGCGCGGGCGTCGCCAGCCCGGCGAAGAGCGAGAGAACGCCGATTCCCGCGAGCAGCAGGAACGTGGCGCCAAAGCCGGCCGCCGCCAGCACGAAGCCACACAGGACGGTGCCGCCTACCTGGCCGAAGTTGGTCACGGCGTTGAGCCGCCCGAGCTGCACGCCGCGCGCCCCCGGCAACTCGCTCGCCATGGCCCAGGTCGCCGGCCAGAAGGCCGCGCGAGAGAGAATCAGGCCGAGCTGGCCTAGCATCAGCATCCAGAAACCTTCGGCCAGCATGAACCACAGCCCCGCCGCCATGACGACGAAGCAGGAACCGAGCATGATGCGCCGGCCGCCGATACGGTCGGTGTATGCCCCGCCCACCAGGTTGAGCGGCGCCTGCGCGAGCACCGGGGCGGCAAACAAGGCGCCGATCTGCGCATTCGACATGCCCTGCGAATGGGCGTACAGCGGCACGGCGAGCCACGTCATGCCCAGGCCGAAATTCCACGCCGCCGAGGCCAGAAAGAAAGCGCCGTGCTGCACGGCCCATTATCCGGGCGCGCTGTAAGGCCGCGCCGCGCGTTTCGACGAATGGCGATGCGAAGCCTGCTTGCGCTCGTCCTTGCCTCGTTGACTACTTCGGCGCTGGCCGGCGCCTGCATTGCCCGCTCGGGGCTGCAGACCACTGCCCTCGTCGAGCTCTACACGTCCGAAGGCTGCAGCAGCTGCCCGCCGGCCGATCGCTGGCTCTCCGCGCTCGGCGCGCGCCATGGGCTCGAGCGCGTCGTGCCGCTCGCCCTGCACGTCGACTACTGGGACTACATCGGCTGGAAGGACCCGTACGCGAAGCGCGAGTTTTCCCAGCGGCAACGGCGGCTTTCGCAGCTGCAGCGCGCCGCGCTCGTGTACACGCCGCAGGTGCTGCTCCAGGGTCGCGACTTTGCCGCCTGGGGAAGCGCCGAATTCGATCGGCTGCTCGCGCGCATCAACGCCCAGCCGGCGCGCGCCGCGCTCGAGCTCGAGATCGTCGGGTTCGCGGCTGATGCGATGCGCCTGCGCGTGCGGGCGGGCGTCGCCGACCCGGCCGCGGCCTCGCGTGCCGTCCTCTACGTGGCGAGCTTCGAAAACCGGCTGGAAAGCCGCGTCGCCGGGGGCGAGAACCAGGGCCGGCTGCTGCATCACGATCACGTGGCGCTCGAGTGGCAGGGACCCTTCGGCCTCGGGGAGCGGGAGCTGGCCCTGCGGCTGCTACCCAAGGGGAAGCCCGATGCCTCCGGCGTTTCGGCGTTCGTGCAGGACCGGGGCAGCGCCGAGGTGCTGCAGGCGCTCGCGCTTCCTAGCTGCTTCCCCTAGCGCCCCAGCTAAATTGGGCTCAAACGGCAGTTTTCCTTTATATTCGCGCCGGTACGCCCGCCGGGGGGGCGGGCACCTAAGGAGCGTCCAGTGCAAGCGACGCAGATCCGCCAGAAGGACGGCGTCTTTTATTTCGCCAATTACCGCGCCAAGGATCTCATGTCCAAGGTGCGGTTCATCAGCCGCTTCTACGGCGAGGGCGAGGAGATCGCCCCGTCGCGCGTCGCGGCGGACGATGACATCGCCCAGTTCATCGCCAAGATCGAGCGCAACGACGAGGCATTCCAGCGCTCGCTGTCGCGCTCGAAGGTGAAGCAGCTGAAGAACTTCTATGAGACGGCGGTCTCGCAGCCGCCGATTCCCGGCACGGTGCTGCTCTTCACCTCCGATCGTCTTAATTTCCGCGCGGATGGCGACGGCGGGCACGGCACCTTGACCGAGCCGTCGACGAAATATCTGATCATCGACGGCCAGCACCGCCTGGCGGCGCTGCACTTCTACATGCAGGAGCGTCCCGACGACGCGGCGACCATCAACGTGCCCTGCATCATCTTCGACGGGCGAAGCGAGGACTTCGCCACCGAGATGTTCGTCATCATCAATTCCACGCCGACGCGCATCAACAAGAGCCACCTGGTCGATCTCTACGACCGCGTGTCGTTCGCGGCGCCGGACCGCAAGTTCGCCGCGCGCCTGGTGGAGAAGCTCTACGGCGAGGGCGACAGCCCGCTGCGCTACCGCATCAACCGGCTCGGCGGCCGCAGCCAGCGCGACAAGTGGGTGCTGCAGGCGGAGCTCTTCAACGAGCTGCACCGCTGGGTGCGCGGGCGCTGGCGCTCCATCCAGCTCGCCGGCGGCAGCTCGAAGGAAGTGCCGCGCTACTACGCCATCATCCGCGACTTCTTCAAGGCGGCGCGCGCCGTGTTCGGCGAAGCCGTGTGGGGCAAGGAAGGCTACATGGTGACCAAGCCCGTCACCATCAAGGCGATGGTGCGCGTGTGCGCCGACATCGCCCGCGAGGACGCCGAGCCGGAATCCGGCCGCCTCGCGCGCTGGGAGAGCCGGCTTGCGCCCTGGTCGGAGATGGCGAAGCAGTTCCGCGAGGAAGGCTTCTACGAGCGCTTCCCGGCCAAGGGCGAAGTCGAGCGCGTGGCACGCATCCACCGCGACCTGGCGAAAGCCGCGGGCATCGACGCCGGCCGGGTTCGCCCGTAGCGCCGGAATAGCGCCCGCGCGAGCCCTGTTCGCGCCCTTATGAGATCAGCCCTGCTGCTCGCTGTCGTTTCGCTGACGGCGTGCGCCACCATCGACGCCACCCAGTGCCGCAACCCGTACGACGTCGGCTTCCGCGACGGCATCTTCGGCCTGCAGCGCCAGGAAGACCTCTACCAGCCGGTCTGCAGCAAGAATGGCGCGCAACTCGACACCGCGCGCTATGTCGAAGGCTGGCAGGAGGGCAAATATGAGTTCGACCGTCGCAAGGCGCACGGCGGCGTGGACTAGCGCAGCGCTCGCCTGCGCGCTCTTCGCCGGTTGCATGCACATGAGCGAGAGCGAATGCCGCTCGGCCGACTGGTACCAGCTCGGCTACCGCGATGGCGACACCTACGGCCTGCGACCGCAGGTCGACCAGTACGCCTATCTATGCCAGGCGTACAACGCGCCGACTTCCGAACCGACCTACATGGCCGGCTGGGTAGACGGCCACCGCGAGTTCGAAAGACGCATGATGGGCAGCGAGTGCTGCGGTAGCGGCCACTAAATAGCCGGTCGTCCCCGCGAAGGCGGGGACCCCGTCTGCCTTTTTAAAATGGGTTCCCGCTTTCGCGGGAACGACCACCGTGATTAGACGACGCCCTCGCGCTTTAACCGCTCAATCTCCTCCGCCGTACACCCCAGCTCCCCGAGCACCTTGTCCGTGTGCTCGCCCAGTCGCGGGATCGCGTCCATCCGCGGTTCAAAACCTGAAAGGTTGAACGGCGGCTTCAGGGCGTCGATCGGCCCGGCGGGCGAGCCGACCTTGGTCCAGCGATCGCGTGCCGCGAGCTGCGGATGGCGCCAGAACTCGCGCATGTCGTTCAGGCGCGCATTGGCGATCTGCGCGGCTTCCAATCGCGCGATCGCCTCGGCCGCCGTCAGCCGCGCAAACACGCGTCCGATCTCGGCGTGCAGCGCTTCGCGGTTCGCGAGGCGCGCCGGCCCGCTCGCGTAGCGCGCATCCGTAGCGAGGCGCCGGTCGCCGAGCACGTGCTCGCAGAAGCGCTCGAACTCGCGCTCGTTCTGCACGCTGAGGAACACCGTGCCGCCGTCGCCCGCCTGGAACGGACCATAGGGCACGATGGTCGCGTGGTGCGCGCCCGAGCGCGGCGGCGGCTCGCCGCCATACGCGCTGAAGTATGCCGGGAAGCCCATCCATTCACCGAGCGCCTCGAACATCGTGATGTGGAGAGTGGCGCCTTCGCCGGTGCGCGCGCGGCGAAGGAGCGCCGCGAGGATGGAAGAGAACGCGTACATGCCGGCGGCGATGTCGGCGACCGGGATGCCGGCCTTGCTTGGCTGCGATGGCGTACCGGTGACCGACAAGAGCCCCGCTTCGCATTGCACGAGCAGGTCGTACGCCTTCTTCTCGGCGTAAGGACCGCTTGGCCCATAGCCCGAAATACCGCACCACACGAGCCCGGGTTTGCGCTCGCGCAGCTGCTCCGCGCCCAGCCCGAGGCGCTCCACCGCACCCGGCGCCAGGTTCTGTACGAAGACGTCGGCGCGTTCCACGAGCTTCTCGAGGATCGGCTTCGCCGCCGGATGCTTCACATCGAGGGTGAGGCTTTCCTTCGAGCGATTGGTCCAGACGAAATGCGACGACTCGCCCTTGACCGTGCGGTCATAGGCGCGCGCGGCGTCGCCCACGCCGGGTCGCTCGATCTTGATGACGCGCGCCCCGAGCTCGCCGAGCTGGCGCGTGGCGAACGGCCCGGCGATCACCTGCTCGAGCGCGAGCACCGTGATGCCCTCGAGTGGCCTCACGCGAATTGCACGTTGAGGCCGGGCAACGCGAGGCCTGAAATGCGGGTGTGCCAGCGCTCGCCCGCGGTAACCGGATGCGCATCGGTAATGACGCCGGTGCTGACGATCTCGCCGGCGGCGAGCGGCGCTGCGTCCGGCTGTCTCGCCAGCACCTCGACGAGATGCGCGAGCGCCGAGAGCGGGCTGCCGAGCACGTTCGAGCCGACACCGCGATCGACCTCCGCGTCGCCGCGATCGAGCCGCACCTCGACCGTGCGCAGCTTCGCTTCGACGTTCTTCGGCAACGGCCGGCGCTCGCCGACGATCAGCCGGCCGTGCAGGCCGTTGTCGGCCGCCGAATCGGCGAGCGTGACTTTCCAGTTCGGATGGTGGCACTGCACGATCTCGATCGAGTGCGCCATCCACTCGATGGCCTAGAGCAGGCGCTCGGCTTTCGGGGTTGCGCCGAGGCCGAAGCAGATCTCCGGTTCGATGCGCGGATTGACCAGCCCGGCAAGCGGCACCGTCGCCTGGTTGCCGCGCGCTTCGATCAGCGTACGGTCGTAGACCGTGCCCCAGATCGGCTCGTAGACGCCGTAGCGCGGCCAGATCGTGCGGTTGGTGAAGCCGATCTTGCGGCCGACAGCGCGCCAGCCCGCCGCCAGCCGATGCTCGTGCAGCCCTCGGGCGGCGGCGTATGCCGCCTGCGGGCTGAGATCGCGATAGCGCTCGCTGAAGGGCGGCACCTCGCGCGGGTTCTCGTGCAGCGAGATGAGCTCTCGGGCCAGCACAGCCCGATTCTAGCGGCCGGCGTTGCGCGCTCGGCGGCCCTGGTGCAGCGCGAACATTCCCGCGAGCGCCAGGCCGACCCAGAAGTGCGTCTCTCCTGCATACGCGCGCAGGCCGTCGTCACCCGCGTAGTAGAGCAGGTATCCGCTCACCACCAGCCATAGCAGCGCCGCGAGCATCACAACCCCGGTCGTGCGATTGGCTTTCGCCGCCCAGCCGCACGTCACGTGCCGCGCGAGCAGCGCGCCGAACGCAATCAGGCTCGCCATGGCCGCTGCGCCGTGCACCTTGATGAGCAGCGCGCGCGCGATACCGACTTCCCACAGCGCGCCGCTCAGCACCAGCGCGGCGAGCACGGCGTACAGGCA
>JAEKLK010000263.1 GCA_019509895.1 Betaproteobacteria bacterium
GTGCAGCAGGCGAGCCAGCTCGAGCTGCACGTCAACCTGCGCACCGCCAAGGCGCTCGGCGTGCACGTGCCGCAATCGGTGCTCTCGCACGCCGACGGAGTCGTTGAATGAAAATGGTGACAGTCACCATTTTCCTTGCCGTCTGGCTGCTGGCGCTCGCGCAGCCGTTCCCCTCGCGGCCGGTGAAGATCGTAGTGCCGACAACGCCCGGCGGCTCGACCGATGCGCTGTCGCGCTCGATCGGCGCGCAGCTCTCGGAGCTCTGGGCGCAGCCCGTGGTGGTGGAGAACAAGCCCGGCGCGACGCAGATCATCGGCGGCGAGTACGTCGCGAAGTCGCCGCCCGACGGCTACACGCTGATCGTGTCGGACGCGGCGACCTTCATCATGAATCCGATCCTGCACAGGAACCTGTCGTACGAGGGGCTGCGCGCCTTCACGCCAATCACGCTGCTCGTGCGCTTCCCGTGGGTGGTGGTGGTCCACCCGTCGATACCGGCAGCCAACTTCCCGCGGCACCGGCTCCTCGGGCCACATCAGCGTCGATTACATGAAGAAGCTGCTCGGCGTCGATCTCGTGCACGTGCCATACAAGGGAGCGGGGCCCGCGGTTACGGATCTCCTGGCCGGCCAGATCCAGATGATGATGGTGACCCCGCTGCTGGTCGAGCCGCATGCGCGCGCGGGCAAGCTGCGCCTCATCGCCGCGGCGACGCCGAATCGCATTGCGCGACTGCCCGACTTGCCAACCATCGCCGAATCCGGCGTGCCCGGCTACGAGGCGGGGACATGGTTCGCCTTGGCGGGGCCCGCGGGCATGCCGCGCGACATCACTTACGCCATCTATGGTGAAGTGAGGAAGGTGCTGAACGAGCCCGCGTTCCGCGAGAAGTACATCGACAAGCAATGGTTCGAGGTGGTCGCGAACACGCCGGACGAGTTCGCGATGTTCCTGAAGGTCGATTACGAGCGCTGGGAGAAGCTGATCCGCCTCTCGGGCGTGAAAGTCGAATGACGCGCGATGCCTGAGACGCGCAGCGCGCGCGAGATCTTCCTGACCTTCGCGCGTATCGGCGCCTCGGGCTTCGGCGGCGTCAACTACTGGGTGCGCCGCATCCTCGTGCAGGAGAAGCGCTGGATAACCGATCGCGAATACCTCGAGGGGTTGGCGCTCGGCCAGATCATCCCCGGCCCGAACGTTTACAACCTGACGGTGATGATCGGCTATCGCTTCGGCGGCGTGCGCGGTGCCTTTGCGGCAGTCGGCGGGCTGCTCGGCGTGCCGCTCGCGGTGCTGCTGCTGCTCGGGCTTCTCTACAGCCGCTATAGCGCGCTGCCGGTGCTGCAGCACGCGCTCGCCGGCATGGATCGGTCGCAGTCGGCGGCGTCAGCACCGTGATGCCGGATATGTACCGCTATGTCGTCGACGACAACGCGATGGTGAGCTCGCGCGAATTCTCCGATGTCTATGCGCTCGCCCAGGCGGCACCCGGACCCAACGCGCTCTGGGTGACGCTCCTCGGCCTGCAGGCGCGCGGCGCGGCGGGCGCGCTTGCCACCACGCTCGGCATCCTCATCCCGGCGACGGTCTTCTCGCTCATCGCCAGCGCGCTGCACGCGCGCCACGCCGACTCGCCGCTCGCGCTCGCCATCCGCCGCGGCCTCGCGCCGGTGGCGCTTGGCTTCATGCTGGCGAGCGGCTGGCTGCTCCTGCGTTCGATCGGGCAGAGCGTGGGCGGCTATGCGCTCGCGCTGGCCGCGCTCGGCGTGGCGATGGGCACGCGCGTGAATCCGCTGTGGGTGATGGCCGCCGGCGCGATCGCCGGCACCGCCGGCGTGGTTTGAGATCGGGGACGGAGCCCGAACTAGCCTGGGCTCCGTCCCCGTATGAGTTCGGGCTCCGTCCCCGAATTCCTATTTGCTGCGCTTCCAGACGACGTCGTTCGGCGCGCTGCCGACTGATGGCCCACGGAATTCGTCTTATTTCTGGGCGGTCCGCTTCTTCTCTTCGGCGGCGCGCTTCTTCTCTTCCGCCGCGCGGCGATCGGCACGCACCTTCCTCTTGTCGCGCTTCACTTTCTGCTTGTCGGCGCGCAGCTTCTGCTTGTCCTTCTGCAGCTGGGCCCGGTCTCTTTCGGCGGTGCTCTGGGCCGAGGCGGGGCCGCTCAGGGCTACCAATGCAGCCATCGCGGCGACGAGCAGGATTCTTAGAGTCATGTTGTAGCCTCCCGCACGCACCATAGCAAAGGCGCCGCGCGCTGCAAAAGAAAAAGGCCCGGCGCCTTGCGACGCGCGGGCCCGTACCCCCGACTGAACCGAATTACTTGGTCTGGGTAGTGGCCGTGCCTTGCGCCTTCGCTTCTTTCTTCTGCGCCTTGGCGGTCTTCTGGTCGGCCTTCAGCTTGGCCTTGTCGGACTTCATCTTGTCCTTGTCGGCCTTTACCGCGTCGGTGTTGCCGGCCTTCTGATCGGCCTTGATCTGCTGCTTGTCCTTCTTGATCTGCTCCTTGTCGGCCTTCACGGCGTCCTTCGCCGGGGCCGCCGTGCTCTGCGCGAGCGCGGGACCGGCGACCGCCACGAAAGCGGCAAGGATCAAGCTTTGCACCAGCTTCATACATCCTCCTGTGGTTGGTACTGCCAGCCTCCTTTAACGCACGAGCCGCGCGCGCGGATGACACGAGACAGGTTCAGTCTTTCCCTCCACAATCTGTCGCCATGACCCGACAGAGCGCCATCGCCTCAGCCCAGAAGTACTTTGACAATGGTGGCTTCCACGCCGACCTTGCGCGGCGCGTCGCCATTCCCACCGAGAGCCAGAACCCCGAGCGGCAGGCGGAGCTCGAGCGCTATCTCGAGAGCGAGATGTCAGAGAGCCTCGCGCGACTGGGAATGACGAGTCGCATCTTTGCCAATCCGCGCGGCAAAGGCGGGCCGTTCCTGGTCGCCGAGCTGATCGAAGATGCGGCGCGCCCGACCGTGCTTCTCTATGGGCACGGCGACGTGATTCGCGGCCAGGACACCGAATGGCGCGCGGGTCTCGGCCCGTGGATGCTCAAGCAGGAAGGCGATCGCATTTACGGCCGCGGCACCGCCGACAACAAGGGCCAGCACACGATCAACCTCGCGGCGATCGAGACGGTGCTGCGCACCCGGGGGAAGCTCGGCTTCAACCTGAAGGTGCTGCTCGAGACCGGCGAAGAGATGGGCTCGCCCGGCCTCAAGGAATTCTGCGAGCAGAACAAGGCCCTCCTGCGCGCCGATGTGCTGATCTCTTCCGACGGCCCGCGCCTTCAGCCGCAGCGCCCGACGATCTATCTCGGCACACGCGGCGCGCTCAACTTTCACCTCACGGTCGAGCTGCGCAAAGGCGCGCACCATTCGGGCAACTGGGGCGGGTTGCTCGCCAATCCCGGCATCCTCCTCGCTCACGCCATCGCCACGATCACCGACGCGCGCGGCTCGATACGGGTTCCGGAATGGCGGCCGAATACGCTCACGCCCTCGGTTCGCCGTGCACTTGCCGGTCTGGAGGTCTCCGGCGGCGACGAAGGGCCGTCGATCGACACGAACTGGGGCGAGCCGGACCTCACGCCGCCGGAGCGCGTCTTCGGCTGGTCGAGCTTCGAGGTGCTCGCGTTTGTCACCGGCAATCCCGATCGTCCGGTGAACGCCATCCCTGGCCAGGCGCGCGCGACCTGCCAGCTCCGCTACGTCGTCGGCATCGATCCGAACGACATCATCCCCGCGCTGCGCCGGCACCTCGACCGCGAAGGATTCCAAATGGTGAAGGTGGAGCCGGCGCGCGAGGCGATCTTCCACGCGACGCGCCTCGATCCCGAGTCGCCGTGGGTCAAATGGACCGCGGCATCGATCGAGCGAACTACCGGCAAGAAACCGGCGATCCTGCCGAACCTCGGCGGTTCGCTGCCGAACGAAGTGTTCGCCGATATCCTCGGACTACCAACGGTGTGGATTCCACACTCGTACGCCGCGTGCTCGCAGCACGCGCCGAACGAACATTTGCTCGCGCCGGTCGCGCGCGAGGCCCTGGCCATCATGGCGGGCGTATATTGGGATCTTGGTGAGAAGTAGGGCGGTCAAAAGAGAGATGAGAGCACGGAGGATCGCAACCACGCTCGCTGCGGCGGCTGCGTTCATCGCGACCGACGAGAGCTGGGCGGCGCGCACCGGCGGTAGCGGCGGACGCTCCGCGGGCGGCGCTCGGGCGGGCGCCCGCTTCGGCGGCTCTACCATGGGCTCCCGGGGTGCGCGCAGCTACGCCGCGCCGCGCTTCTCTAGGCCTATATCCGTCACCACGGCACCCACACCGTATCCGTATCGCTTCCACGGCCGCACCGTCATCTTTGTCGGCGCGCCGTTCATGTACTGGTCGTGGCCCTACGGCTACTACTACCTGCCGCCTCCGTACCGTGCCCGACTGCCCGAGCGGCTGGCAGCGCATCATCCGCGAACAAGAGGAAGCGCCGCCCGAAGACCTCGCCGGCTGAAGCGGCAGGTCAACCGTGGAGCGCGGCCGCGCGTTCTCGGTGGAGTAAGGGTAAGGTGCCGATAAGAAAAAAGGAGGATCAATGAAGAAAAACATCAGGAGGACGGTTGCGCTCGTCGCGCTTCCGATGATGATGATGACGGTGGTCGCCGGCTGCGGCGCGCATCGCCCGGTGATCGACCCGAAGACCTCCGCGCATCCCGAGCGCTACGAGACGGATCTCGCGGAATGCCAGCAGCTCGCGCAGCAGGCACCGGGTGCAGGGGCCGGCGCGGCGGGCGGCGCGGCGATCGGTGCCGCAATCGGCGCCGGCGTCGCGGTTGCCTCTGGCCACAAGACCTCCGCGGGCCAGGCGGCCGGCGGCGCCGCGGTGCTCGGCGGCGCGAAAGGCGCGGGCTCGGGCGCGCAGGAGCGGCACCACATGGTCAGCACCTGCATGAAAGGCCGGGGCTATTCGGTCCTGAACTAGCGCACTACCCTCGTCCCCGCGCGGGAACGACGATCAAACACTAAGTTGGTAGAGCCGCCGCGCGTTGTCCGCGAGCACTTTGCGCTTCTGCGCTTCCGACAGATCTTCGCGGCTTTTCAGCTCCTCGAGAGAATGCGGGTAGCTGCCGTCCCAGTGCGGATAGTCTGACGCGTAGACGACCTGGTTCTCGCCGATCAGCTGCAGCGCCTGCGGCAGCAGGCACTCGTCGGCCTCGCAGGAAAAATAGATCTTCCCCGAGCGCACATACTCGCTCGGTTTCCTCTTCAGCGCGGGCGCCTCGGACGCGCGCTTCGCGTACTCCTCGTCCATGCGCTCGATCCAGTACGGCGCCCAGCCGCAGCCCGCTTCGAGGAACGCGAGCCGCAGCTTCGGATGCCGCTCCGGCACGCCTTCGAGAATGATGGAAGTCAGCTGCCGCATCTGCCCGAACGCGTGCGAGCAGGTGTGCGTCTGGATGAACGATGGAAAGAGCTCCAGCCCGCCGCCGCCAAGATGCGAGCCCGAGGCGTGCACGCCGAGCATTACGTCGAGCTTCTCCGCTTCCTCGTAGATCGGCGCGAAGCGGGCATCGCCGAGCACGTGGCTGCCATCCGCAGCGAGCATCGCGCCGACCGCACCGAGCTCGCGCACCGCGCGCCGCAGCTCCTTCGCCGCGGCTTCCGGATCCTGGAGCGGCAGCAGCGCAACCGCTTTGAGCCGCGGACTTTTCTTCGTGAACTCCTCGTGCATGAACGAGTTGTAGGCGCGGCACAGCGCCACCGCCCACGCGCGATCCTTGAGAAACGACATGAAAAGGCCCAGCGTCGGGTAGAGCACCGCGAGCTCCATGCCGCCGCGATCGAGCGCTTTCAGCCACGCCTCGGATGTACCCGCGAATTCGCCGAGCGTGCCGAGCATGCGCCGGTCCCAGCCATCCCACGGGTAGAAGAACATTCCGGTCGGCCGGCGGCGATAGGGATCGTCGAGATACTTCACCACCTGGTCCTGCGTCTCGGTGACGTGGCCGTCGGCGTCGATCACGTTCATGGCATTGCCTTTCATGGACAGCTCTGCCGGTAGATCGCGTAAGCCTCGTTGCATTGCATGGTGCGCGACGCGCGCGACTCGGGCGCCTGGCAGACGATCTGATAGTAACGGCGCGCGTTCTCGCATGCCTGCGGGTCATATCTGCGCTGGCTCGCGCTGCCGCCAGTGCGTGCCTTGTCCGCTTCGCGCGGCTTGTCCGGATCGGCGTTCTGCTCTTCCTGCGACAAACGGCGTCCGGGATCGGGCAGATCCTGCGCGCCGCACGGAGCTGTAGCGAAGAGGGCTATAAGCAGCATCAGTCTCACGCTGCCATGATGCCTGCAGTGCCGGCTGCGCGCTGCTACACGCCGGGATCCCCGCGCGTGGTCCCTTCTAGCCGGCTACTCTTGACGCGCGGCGCAGCCTCTCACGGGCGGGCTTGCCCTATGAGTCCAAGGAGTAGTTCTGGGTCGCAGGGCTTGGGGAGGAAGAAGTCGAAACCCAAGACGTGGGCAAAGAAACGACTCGAGCTCTTCGTGTATCGGCCGCTGATGGCAATAAGCAGGGGACGCGGCGGCTCCCTCCTGCGCACTTCTCGCGCAATGTCCCATCCGTTCGGCACGCGCATGACGATGTCGCAAATGACGACGTCCGGGTCGAGCATATCCATGCACGCCAGTGCGGCTTTCCCGCTGCCGAAACCCGCGGCCTCGTGACCCTGATCGCGAACCAATGCGAGCAGCGTCGCGACCGTGTCCGGCTCGTCATCGACGATAAGAATGCGAGTGGCGCGCGTAGCCCTCGCAACACGCAGTGATGATGGGGCGCAGGGGAGCGGGTCCAAGCCGGAAATTCTAGGGCGTCCCCCCCCCCCCTGTCTTGTCGCGCCGAAGGTGACGCAAGATTCGCTACCGGGCTCCCGGCGGCGGGGTGT
>JAEKLK010000264.1 GCA_019509895.1 Betaproteobacteria bacterium
CGTGGCCGAAGGCGAACCAGAGGCCGTGATGCCGGGCGCTCTCCCCGATCACCGGCAGAGAATCGGGCAGGCAGGGGCGATGGCCCATCCAGTCTGTACGCGCGCCGTTCAGGCGCGCCTGCGGGAAGACCGCGCGCAAGTCATCCATGAGAAGCTCTGCGCGCGCAGGGTTGGGCGGCGCCTCCAGCCCGGCGAATTCGACGGTGCCGCCCACGCGCAGGCCTGCCTCCTGCGACGTAATGAAGACCTTGCGATCGGCAGGCACCACCGGCCGACTGATCTCGATGCCGGTGTCGCGCAGGGTGATGTGGTAGCCGCGCTGGCTTTCGAGCGGAATGCGATAGCCGAGCGGGCGCAAGAGTTCCATCGACCAGGCGCCGGCGCAAATCACAACCGCATCGGCCTCATAGCGAGACTGGACGCCGCGCACGCGCCTGACCGTCCCGTCCACCACCTCGAGCGCAGTCACCGAATCGCGCACGATCGCGGCGCCGCGCTCAGCGAGCGCCTGCGCCAGCCGCTCGCAGTAGCGGTAGGGATTCGCCACCATGGCCTCGTTCGGCAGGAACACGCCGACCGTATAGGCCGCGCCGACGGCTGGCTCGAGCTCGAGCATCTTCCCGCGCTCCAGAACTTCAATCACGTGGCCGTGACGGCGGCGCAGCCACCACACTGCGTCGTCTTGCGCGAGCTGTTTACGGTCGCGGTAGATGACGAGCTGGCCGTTGGTGCGCAGCAGGTCCGCCGCTTCGATTTCCTGCACGATGCTGCGATGCTTCTCGATGGCCGGGCGCAGCAGGTCGGCGAGCGCGCTTGAGATCCGCTCTACCTGCGCCGGACGCGATGCCGCGACGAAGCGCGCAAGCCACGGTGCGGCGCGCAGCCAGTAGTGCGGTGGGATATGCAGCGGGCCGGTCTTATCGAGCAGCATCCGCGGCGCCTTGCGCACCACGCCCGGCAGCGCGAGCGGCGCAACCGAGCTCGAGCTAAGGCTGGCCGAGTTGCCGTACGAGCAGCCGAGGCCGGGGCCTTCGCGGTCCAGCACCGTCACCCGCGCACCGCGCCGGACCAGGTGCCATGCAACGCAAAGGCCGACGATGCCGGCCCCGACGACCAGAACCTTCAGCCGTGCACGGCGCCGAGCGCCCCGTACAGCTCCGGTCGGCGATCTCGCCACCACGGCAAGCTGGTCTGCGCCTGGGCGACGTTGTCGAGGTCGACCGTCGCCATGAGGAGCTCCGGAGCGTCGCTGGAGGCCGCGGCGATGACGTCGGCGCCTATCGGGTCGATGATCATGCTCTTGCCGATGTGCTTGCGGCCGTTCTCGTCGCCGACGCGGTTTACCGCCACCACGTACACGCCGTTCTCGTACGCCCGCGCCTGGAGCGGCAGCTCCCACGTATTGCCGCGCAGCTTGGTCTCGCCGTAGGTCGCCGCGCAGATCGGCATGAACAGGATCTCCGCGCCTTTCAGGGCGAGCAGGCGCGAGCCCTCTGGGTACTTGCGGTCGTAGCAGATCTGGATGCCGATCTTGGTGCCGCAGAGATCGAACACCGGGAATTCGTTGCCCGGCGAAAAGTAGAACTTCTCGTAGCTGCCGGTGCCGCCTGGCAGCTTGGAAGGCAGGATCGCGGGAATGTGCGTCTTGCGATAGACGCCCAGCTGCTTGCCGTTCTTATCGATGACCCGGCACGCGTTGTAGTAGTGACGCCCGTCCTTCTCGCCGTAGGGAAAGAGCAGCGCGACGCGATGGTCGGCGGCCGCCTGGAACAGCGGGTCGGCGCCTTTGTCGGGCAGCGCGATGAAGTAGCGGTCGAAGTCGTGCGTCAGCCGGTTGGGAAAGAACGGCGTCAGAAAGAGCTCCGAGAAGCAGACGATGTCGGCCTGCTTGCGCGCCGCCTGTTCGATCATCTTGCAGGCGCCCGGAATACCGTCGCGCCAGTCGTCGCTCAGCACGGGGCCGGTTTGCGCGGCGGCGAGGGTGATCATGCGTGCCATCGGTCTCTCCTGGCTCGATCGTATCAAAACGCTCAGGGCGCGATCATCGGCGTGCCGATTCCCGGCCAGCCCGCCGGCGTACGGCAGCGGCGTTCGGCTTCCTGGGGCACGAGCGTCGCGTCCCAATGCGCGGCGATGTAGCGATTGCCGGTGATGCCGTTCGCCGCATCGGAGGAGAGCCATACGACCGGCGTCGCCATGACGTGCGGGGGAATGAGCGCGGCGCGATCGAAGCCCGACTCGGGCGGCACCATCGGCGTGTCCACCGGCCCGCCGGGCAGCACGACGTTGACCGTTACGCCGCTCGCTTTGAACTCTTCCGCGTGTCCGGCCGACATCGCTTCGACCAAGGCCTTGGCGGGTCCGTACGGATGGAAGCCGCCGCGCAGCATCGTGGCGAAGCTGGTCGTCACGTTGATGATGCGTCCCCAGCGCTGCGCGCGCAGGTGACCGATGCACGCGCGGGTCATGTGCCAGGCCCCGGACGCATTAACCGAGAGGAAGCGCTGCCACATCGCCGGGCTGATCTCGTCGATGGTGATGGGTACCTTCTGGTGATTGGAACGGATCGCGCCGAGCCCGATAGCCGCGTTGTTGACGAGGATGTGCAGGCCGCCAAATGCGGACAGGGTCTGCGCAACTGCTTTCTCGCACGAGGAATAGTCGGCGATGTCGGTAGGCACGAAGAGGCCGCCCGAGCCCTTGGCGGGCTCGCGCACGTCGAGCGCCGCCACCTTCGCGCCTTCCGCAACGAGCGCCTGCACGAGCACTTGGCCGATGCCGCCGGCGGCGCCGGTGACGATCGCCACCTTGCCGCTAAGCCGGCCGGCAGGCACGCGTCAGCCGGCGAGCGCGATGCACTCGATTTCGATCTTCATTCCGGCGGAGAGCTGCACGCCGCATGTCGTGCGGGCCGGCGGGTCCTTGGGGAAGAACTCGCGATAGACGCGGTTCATGTTGTCGAACTCGAGCATGTCGTAGAGGAGGATGTTGATCTTCACCACGCGCTCGAGGGACGAGCCGGCCGATTCCAGGAGGTGGCGCATATTGGTGAGGGTCTGCCGCGTCTCGTGCGCCATCGTGCCGGGGCTGCGCTCGCCGGTTGCGGGGTCGGTGGACAGCATGCCCGAGAGGAAGATGAAATCGCCGGCGCGGATCCCCGGACTGTGCGGCAGATTGAAATTGCGCGAGACGTTGAGCTTGTCGTTCTTCGGGATAATCACTTCGCGGCTGACCAAGGGCTTCCTCCTTCAGGCGAGGGCGACGGCGTCGAGCAGGAGCCGGCGGCCTCGAGCACCAGCTCGAGATTGCGAAAGGCGCGGTGCGCTTCGCTCGTCAACGTGCCGTTCAGCCGCTCGCCACTCTCCGGGTCCACCGCGACCAGCCCGGAAACGAAGACGTAATCGCCGGCGCGGATCGCGGCGCTTTGCACCCAGCCGTAGCCCGCGGCCATGTCGAGGCCGGGGCGCGGCGCGGGCACGACGATGCGGATGTTCATGATAGGGTCGGCGCTCATTCTAAGGGCCGCCACCGGCGGACATGACTCGCCACTGGCGCCTCTTCCTGAAGGTCACGCTGCCGCTCTCGGCGCTGAACCTGATCAACCAGGCTTCGCGCACCGTGATGGCGATCATCGGCCCGGTGCTCGCGGTGGAGTTCTCGCTTTCGGCGAGCGAGCTCGGTCTGCTCGCGGCGTGCATGTTCGCGGCCTACGCGGTGGCGCAGCTTCCCGAGGGCGTGGCGCTCGACGTCATCGGGCCGCGCCGCGTCCAAGCCGCCTTCGGCCTGGTCGCCACCGCCGGCTTCGCCGTGTTCGCGCTCGCGGACGGCCTGCCCGGCTTCGTCGTGGCGCGGGTGCTGCTCGGCATCGGCGTCTCCGCCGGGCTGATGGCGGTGCTCAAGGCGAACACGCAGTGGTTCGCACCGACGCAAGTGGCGAGCATGAGCGGCATTGCCGGCGTGATCGGCGGGCTCGGCAGCGTCCTCACCACTACGCCGGCACAGGCGGCGCTGCCGACGCTCGGCTGGCGCGGGGTGCTCTGGGTGCTGTGCGCGCTCTCGTGCGCCGCCGCGCTGTGGATCTTCGTCTCGGTGCCGGACAAGCGCCGTGAGGGCGCGCGCCCGAGCTTCAAGGCGGAGCTCGCGGTGATGGTTGCCATCGGCCGCTCTCCCGTCTTCTGGCGCTACGGGCCTGCGGTCGCCATGCTGGCGGTGATGAACTTCGCCTACCTCGGCCTGTGGGCCGGGCCGTGGCTACGCGACGTCGCCGGCTACGAAGGTCAGGCGAGGGCCAACACGCTCCTCTTCTATACGCTCGGCGCGATGGCGGGCGTGATGTTGATCGGCGCAGCGACCAGCCGGACGCAGGCGCGCGGCTATCGCGGTGTCGCCGTGCTCCTGTGGTGCCATGCGGGCCTCTTCGCTGCGCAGATCGCGCTTGCCTTGCAGCCCGGCGCTGCCGCCGTGCCCTGGGTCTGGGTCGTGTTCGCCTTCTTCGCCGCCGGGTCGACGCCGGGGTATGTGATCGTCGGCCAGATGTTCCCGCGCGAGCAGATGGGCCGCGTATCGACCGCGGTGAACACGCTGACGCTCGTGGGCGCCTTCTTGCTGCAGACGGCCATCGGCGCGCTGCTCGACCTCTGGCCGCGCACGAGCGACGGCGGATGGGATCCGCGCGGGTATTCCACGGCGCTCGCGCTCTCGGCCGCGATCCAGATCATCGTTGCGCTGCGGCTCGCGCGCCGCAGGCCCGAGATCGGCCGCTAATCGGGAATCTCAACGTCCAATAACGGCGCGCACTTGCGAGCTAAGGCGACGGCAAGAGCCCCAGTGGCACGTGTCTGAACGGTAGTGCGGCGAGATTGACGGCCGCGGGCCCCGGAGTATCGACATCGATGATTGCAGCGAACGCCTCGCCGAAGGCGGCGCGGAAATGATTCTTCGCCTTCGCGCACACCAGCGCGGCGGCGGTCAAGTCGATGCCGTGCAGCCGGAAATATTCGGGATCGTTCGGCGCCAGGCACGACGACGTGACGATCACGCGCAGGTCGCGGGCGCGCAGCACCGCGGTTCGGCCGAGATTCACTTCCAGCCCGCGCTCCATCGGCCCGGCGTTGCGGAAGCGCCCTTCGGTCACGAGCTCCACCGCCACGTCGAGCTCGATGGGCGGCCCCCACGTTGGCGAGAGCCGTCCGCCGAGGAAGACACGCAGACGCTTGCCCGCCTCGCAGCGCGCCGCTAGCGCCGGATCCCAGAAGAAGGCGAACACCGCCGGCATTCCCGCTTCCAGGACGGCTCGCAAGAGGCCGGTCGTGTCGCCGACGCCGCCGGAAAGCGGATTGTCGGAAGGCTCGACGATCGCCACGGGCTTGCCGCTGCGCGGCAGCTCGCGCAACGCCTGCTCCGGTGAAGGCAGCCGCACGGCAAAGCGCTCGCGGCGCGAGCAGATCTCCTCCGCGAGCTCATTCGCCACGCTCTGCGCCGCGTCCCGGTCGCCGTCCGCGGTGACCGTGGCGGCCGCACCGGCGCACGG
>JAEKLK010000212.1 GCA_019509895.1 Betaproteobacteria bacterium
GCGTCCCTGGATGGTCCGGCCGGTGATGGAGACGAGGGTGTGAGGGTCGGGGATGAAGCGAAGTTTTCTGGCCATACCCTATAAAGACGGAAAAACTCGCTCGCGTCTTACAACTATTTTCGCTCGTGGTCTATCCAGGCAACGGGCGGATGTGCAGGGATTTGTTCCGGGCTTTTCAATGCAGGAAGAGAAACTCATCTTGGGCTGAGCCGGACTGAGTCGGCGTCGACCGGCTGGCGCCTGGGGCGCCTGGGAGCCGGTGCCAGGCTCTGGCTCTTGCCCAGCCTCTCCCCTGGTATGCTTCTCCAGGGACAAATTCTCTTGGGACAGCACGACCTCAGCTACCGCCTCTTCTTTTCCCATGCCCGCATGGTGTGCGACCTCCTGCGCGAGATGATCGGCGAGGCCTGGGTCGAGCTCATCGACTTCGGCTCGGCGGAGAGGGTCAACGCCTCCTTCGTCTCCTCTACGAGCTCCTGATCGCCGAGGGGCGGCTGGCGCCGTCGGGCCGGTTGCCGCAGGTGATCCCCGTTGTGCTCTACAATGGGCTGGGTCCATGGGGAACGCCCCTGGATCTGACCGAGCTGATCGAGCGCGAGGTCTGCGGTCACGGCCATAAAACTATGAAGCGAGCCCTGATCACTGCTGTTCTGCTGAATACATGTCTCGCCTCGGCAGGGGCGCATGCTCGGGTCATCACTGTTCGACTACCGGCACTCGAGGTGTCCGGACACGCCAAAGTCGAAGTCGGCCTCTACGGTAGCGGGTTGTGTTTAAGCTCAGAGTCTGCCAAAGGAACTACAATCACCCTGGTGTCGAGAGGCTCGCCAGCGACTGTAGCTCCGGGAGTCACCGAACTGTCGCTAGAGCTTAGGCAGCTATACTCGGGCTCTCGTCTGGTGCTCCGACACAACCGAGACTGGCCGCTTAACGGCATAGCGTTAGGCGACGCAATGGAGCAGACGCGATGAGCTTGATCGACTGGTCCGATCCCGAAGAGATGCTCGGACTGCTGGTCGAATATGTTGCCGACGAGGCGGTCGCGTCGCATCACGACGCTGAAAGAGCTCAGTTTCTGAGTCAGTTGTCACGAGAACTCGGCGACGTTGCCGACTCTGACTCCAAGTCGGTCGACCAGACCGAGCTAAGGCTCCGTCAAATATACGCGTCTCAACCGAGGGAGTTCGCTAGCGACCCAGTCATGGCTCACGTTGACGCATGCATCGAAGAGCTTCATCGCATTGGAACGGTGAATCGTCGCCGAGGGCCTTCACGATGAGGAGGAGGCGGTCGCGTCGTCTAACTCTGCGCTGGAGCGGACTTCGGCCCGCCGCGCTGGTAGGCTATCTTGCATGAGCATCGAGCGGGCCGAAGCCGCTCAGCTCTGAACGTTAGCGGGCGTCTCTACAGTAGGGCTGCCAGACAGATCACCACTTTCGAAACACCCTCTTAGGCATCATCTCGAGGGCATCGTCTACGGCTTCACTACACCCGAGGAGGCCCCGCGCGGCATGGAGTTCCTCTACAAAGCGTAATCTCTCGCCGCCCCGTGCGTAAGACAGGCAGGCCGCAACGCGGCATGAGACTCGTGTCTTCTGCAGGAGAGCCGACCATGAAAAGAGCCACGATCGCCGGCGGGGCGTTCGCCACCGTGCTCGTCCTCCTCGCCCTCGCCGCCGGCTACCGGGCCCTCAACCAGGACGTCCAACCGGCCGCGGCGACTTCGCCGGCGATCACACCCTCGACCACGCCGGCGGCGGCGGAGACCCACCAGGGGTTCCTCTACGGCCGGATCACCACCGTCGACCGCGCCACCTACGAGGGGCGGCTGCGCTGGGGGGGCGACCAGGAGGCGTTCTGGGGCGACTACTTCAACGGCTCCAAGGACGGGAACCCCTGGGCCGCCCACGTGCCGCCAGAGCGGCTGCCCAAGGAGCGCCGCCCGATCGAGATCTTCGGCATCAAGATCGCGGAAAGGGAGGGTCAGATCGACCTCGGCCGGCTTTTCATGGCGCGCTTCGGCGATATCGCGCGCATCGAGGCGCGCGGCCGCGAGGTGCGGGTGACCCTCAAGAGCGGGACCGTGTTCAACCTCGACCGCCTCGATGCCAGTGACTTCGACGACGGCGTGCGGGTGTGGGACGGCAGGCGGGGCGTCGTGGACCTCGACAGTCTGTGGATCCGCACCATCGAGCTCCTCCCCGCCGCCCGGCTCGGCGCCGCCCCCGACCGGCTGCACGGTACGGTGCGCACGCGGCAGGGCGACTTCACCGGCTTCGTCCAGTGGGACCGGGAGGAGTGCGTCGGCTCCGACGAGCTCGACGGCCACACCGCCGCCGGTAAGCTCAGCCTGCGTTTCGACACCCTCCGCTCCATCGCGCGCCGCTCGCGCGACAGCGCCCTGGTGACGCTGCTCGACGGCCGCGAGATCGTGCTCTCCGGCAACCGCGAAGTCGGCCAGGGCAACCGCGGGATCTACGTCGACGACCGGCGCTACGGCCGGGTGCTGATCTCCTGGGACGCCTTCGAGCGCGTCGACTTCAGCTCCGGCGGCAGCGGCCCCGCCTACGGCGACTTCCCGCCGGGGCGCCCGCTCACGGGCAGCGTCACCACCCGCGCCGGCCGCCGCCTCGCCGGCCGGCTGGTCTACGACCTCGACGAGAGCGAGACCACCGAGACGCTCGACGCCCCATCCCAGGGCGTGGACTACACCATCCCCTTTGGCCTGATCGCCTCGATCGTGCCCCCCGGCCGCGAAGAACGCGGCGCCCAGCGTGCCAGGGTGACCCTCCATAGCGGTGAGGAGCTGCAGCTCGAGCGCACTGGCGATCTTGGCGAGGGGAATGCCGGCATGCTGATCTTCGTCGACGGCGGTCAGCGCCCCGAGTACGTGCCCTGGACCGACGTCGAGCAGGTCGACCTCGACCACCCGCCGGCGATGTACCCGCCGCTCGGCGGGCGCTAGATCACGGGCGCTCGGCGAACAGCTCGGAGGACGGGATCTCGAGCCCACCGAGCGGCCATCGGTGACAGGAGTTGAAGTCATCGGTACCGCGCCAGACGATCTCGCCTTCAATGTCTTCATCACGCGCGCTCACCTTCTGAGGCGTTAGGCAGGCGGACAAAGTCGATCCAGATAAGGCGAAAAACTGCCGCGATGGCCAAGCCCCTCTATCAATGGGGAGAGCGAGGGCCCGCTGAAACCTACCGGGGTAGTCCTGCGTATCTCTCTACATTGTAGAAGCGCCGCCGACCGCGAGGACCTTACCGACCATGCCGCCGACCGCTCCACCGCCGCCTCTCCGCCTGGCCTCCTCGGTGCTACGTACGCTGCTTCCCGTCGCCGAACGGGAGGAGGTGCTGGGGGATCTGCGGGAGGAGTACGAGAGCCGGCGGGCGGCGAGCGGGCGAGCGCTGGCCGCCGCCTGGCTCTGGCGGCAGGTGCTGGGCTCCGCGCCGGCGCTCCTGCGGCGGAGCTGGTGGCGCGGGCGGACCGGCTTCGAGCCGGCGGCGAATCGATGGCTTCCTGGAGGATTCGGAATGGAAAGCTGGATCATGGATCTGCGGTACGCGGTACGGCGCCTGCGCTCGCGTCCGACCTATACGCTGCTGGCGGTGCTGACCCTGGCACTCGGAGTGGGCGGGTCGGCCGCCATCTTCAGCATTCTGCGCGGCCTGCTGCTCGATCCCCTCCCTTTTGCGAAGGAGGCGGAGATCGTCGTCTTCTGGAACACCTTTGACTGGTCGGAAGCGGAGATGCTGTACCTCCGTCCGAATTTTCCGGGATTCCGCCGCGTCGCGGCGTACACGAGCCGGGACGTAACTCTCGAATCCAACGGCGGGCCCACGCGGCTGGTCCCGGGGATCTCCGCGTCCTACGAGCTGTTCGGCGTCCTGGGAGCACGCCCGGCGCTCGGCCGCGGTTTCCAGGCGGGGGACGACCGGCAGGGCGCCGAGCCGGTGGCGGTACTGAGCTACGGCCTCTGGCAGGAGATGGGCGGCGACGCCTCCATCCTTGGCCGGCGCGTCCGCCTCGACGGCATCCCGCGCACGGTGGTCGGCGTAATGCCGCGAGGCTTCTGGTTCCCCAATCCCACCGTGCGGATCTGGCTCCCCCAGCAGCTCGATCCCACGAATCGGTCCGGCAACTACGCCCTTATCGGCCGCCTTGCGCCGGGGCAGTCCTTGCAGGGGATGAAGCCCAAGCTGGCGCAGATCACCAAAGCGCTTGCCGAGCGGTTCACTTATCCCCAGCAATGGGACAAGACGAAGAACGCGGCGCTCACCCCCATCCGCGACTATCTTGTCGGCTCGCTGCGGCCGGCGCTGCTGGCGACGCTCGCGGCGATGGCCATCATCCTCCTCATCGCCTGCGCCAACGTGGCCGCGCTGATGCTCACCCAGGTGAACCGCCGCGCCGGCGATCTGGCCGTGTGCTCGGCCCTGGGCGCCGACCGGCGGCGGATCACCCAGCAGCTCGTGGCCGAGGCGCTGGTGCTCGGGGTGGTGTCCGGTGGAGTGGGCGCTCTCCTCGCCGCCACGGGTTTCCGGTTGCTGGCTGGCACGCTGCCGCTCGGAGTGTGGGCGGAGCGCGCCATCCTCGATTGGACGCTGTTCGGCGCCGCCATCGCGCTGGCCATCCTCGCTGCCCTGGGAATCGCCCTCATCCCGGCGCTGTCGCTCTGGCGGGGCGACCTGCGGGAGTCCCTGACGCGAGTGCGGACGGCGACGGTGGGAGGACGCGGCAGCCGCGTCGAGGCCGGGCTGGTGGTGGCGGAGGTGGCACTGGCGGTGCTCCTCGCCGCCGGCGCGGCGCTGCTCATCCGCAGCGTCGTCAATCTCTATGCCATCGACCCGGGGGTGGACATCCGTGGCGTGGCGGTGCTCGACCTCGTGACCGGCGCGGGGACGAAGACCGCCGAGCGACAGCAGACGATGCGCACCCTGCTGGATGAGCTCGGGCGCCTCCCCGGCGTGCGTTCGGCGGCGCTCACCACCAAGCTGCCGCTGCGCGGCAACGGCGACAACTGGGGTATCACCATCGAGGGGCGGCCAGACCTTCCCGACACCACCACGTTCGTCCGCTTCGTCTCCCGCGATTACTTCCGGGCTCTCGGCATCGCGGTGCGCGCGGGGCGCATCTTCACCACCGGTGACCGCCCGGACAGCGAGCCGGCGGTGGTGATCAACCAGGCGCTGGCGAAGAAGTACTTCCAGGGCGCGGACCCCATGGGCCGTCGGCTGAAGACCGTGTCCAACCGCTGGGAGCGCGTCGTGGGCGTGGTGGAGGACGTGGCCGAGGCCAACCTCACCGACGAGCCGGAGCCGACGCGATACCTGTTCGCCGACCAGTTCCACTACTCGCCGGAGAGGCAGACGGTGGTGCTGCGCACGGAGCGGCCGCAGGATGCGGCGGGGGTGCTGGAGGCGGCGCGCAGGACCGTGCAGCGGGTCGCCCCCGGCGTGGCCGTGCAGGAGGCGACGACCATGAAGAGTATCTTCGCCCAGGCGGTGGGACCCGCCCGGCAGATCATGACCCTGTTGACCTTGATGACCGGGCTGGCCCTGGCGCTCGGAGCCATCGGCGTCTACGGGGTGATCGCCCATCATGTGAGCCGCCGCAAGCGCGACTACAGCATCCGCGTGGCCTTGGGACTGTCGCCGGCGCGCGTGCTCCGGCAGGTCGTGGGACACGGCGCGGCGCTCGTTGGCGGCGGGGTCGTGGTGGGAGCTCTCGCCTCGACGATCCTCGGGAGATGGTTGGCCTCCCTGCTCTACGGCGTCCATGCAGCGGACCCGGTGGCGCTCCTGGCGGCGTCCCTGGCGCTCCTGGCCGTCGGCGTGCTCGCCGCCTTCGTGCCCGCCTATCGAGCGAGCCGGGTGGATCCGGCGATGGTCCTGCGGGAGCAGTGAGAGACTAAGGATAACGCAGTGGCCCGGGTAGGAGAGTGACGATGACCGACAATGCCCCGCTCGGCACCTTCGAAGAGCAGGTGATGCTCGCGGTGTTACGCACTGAGGAGGAGGCGTACGGAATGAACGTTCGCCGCGAGTTGGAGAGGGTCACCGGCCGCGATGTGGCCATCGGCGCCGTCTACGCGACGCTCGACCGCCTGGAGGCGAAAGGGCTGGTGACCTCTACGCGGTCGGGAGCCGGAGCCGCATCGCGGCGTCTCTTCGCCGTGACAGCGCTCGGTGCGCGAGGGCTCGCGGAATCGCGGACCATGCGTGAGCGGCTGTGGGAGGGGGTGGATTTGCGGCCCCTGCTATCCCTCCCTGGGGCGTGAGTCGCTGTCCCAAGATGCTGGAGCGGGAGACGTTGCTCCCCCCCGGCGCGACCGGCGCGACCGACCGAGATAGGTGCCCGCGGAGATAGGTGCCTGGGTATTCTTGAGGTCAGCCCCCCGATCGGTGTTGCCCCATTCCACAGCTCGTGTGGAGTAGAGTAAGGTGCGAGTAAGGAAGGCGCTAAGGTGCGGTGCTATGAGGCCATAAAACTATGAAGCGAGCCCTGATCACTGCTGTTCTGCTGAATACATGTTTCGCCTCGGCAGGGGCGTATGCTCGGGGCATCACTATTCGACTACCGGCACTCGAGGTGTCCGGACACGCCGAAGTCGGCCTCTACGGTAGCGGGTTGTGTTTAAGCTCAGAGTCTGCCAAAGGAACTACAATCACCCTGGATGTCGAGAAGCTCGCCAGCGGCTGTAGCTCCGGGAGTCACGACTTTCGACCCATCACCAGCGTCAAGGTTCTCTTACTCGTTCCCGGCTATGCAGTCTCTACACTGGATACTGAGACTTATGATTCGCCCGTTTGGGCTCCGAAGCTGGTCAAGCTCCCTGTGAGGGTAGTCGAAGGCTGGATTGATCCGGCACCGAAGGTACCTATCCGTCTCTTGTTCGTCTACTCCATGTACGAGGCCATGGAGTTCTTCAGCTACTACGACGGCGGTCTCCCTGACATTGAGCTCGGGACGGTAACGACGGATAGCCAAGGGCACTTCAGGTTAACTCTACCCGATCTGGCGAGCGATCCCTTCCTCCAAGCTGCCAACGGTTCGGTTCACGTGAGGCTCAACTCACCGGACCACCCTGAGCCTCGTGAAGCGTTCGACGAACTGTCGCTAGAGCTCAGGCAGCTATACTCGGGCTCTCGTATAGTGCTCCGACACGACCGAGACTGGCCGCGTAACCCCTCCGATTGAGCGGACGGAAACCGCAAAAAGACACGGTTTCGCCGCTCATCGGCAGCGCGTTCGGCGTTCACAACATATCCAGCAGCATTATCGTCACATGTCGAAAGGTCAGGTGATCATGTCCACAAACACCATCCGACTTCACCGTGTGCTACGTGCGACCCCTGAAAGAGTCTATCGGGCGTTCCTTGATCCCGATGCTATGGCCAAATGGCTTCCGCCGAACGGCTTCACCGGTAAGGTTCACCATTTAGATGCTAAAGTTGGTGGAACCTACAAGATGTCGTTCACGAACTTCACCACAGGTCACAGCCACTCTTTTGGCGGCGAGTATCTTGAGCTGGTGCCATACGAACGCATTCGGCACACGGACAAGTTCGACGACCCGAACTTGCCCGGAGAAATGCAGACGACGGTATCCTTGAAGCAGGTATCCTGCGGAACCGAGTTAAACGTAGTCCAAGAAGGAGTACCCGAAGCCATTCCGCCCGAGGCCTGCTATCTCGGCTGGCAAGAATCGCTCACGCTCCTTGCGCAACTCGTCGAGGCAGAGGTTCCAGGGTAGCAAGCGAACGCCTAAAGCCGCTCGCCGGTACCGGCGCGGCGTTCTCCGGCGCTCTTTTCTCCGCCGCGGCAGGGACAGCGGCTCATGTCCAAAGGCGGGGTCCGGAGACCCCGCCTTCGCTCGCTTCCCTTCGCGCTTCAGTTCGCGTCCGGTCCCGCCAAGTAGTTCTGCTGCACCTCTGCGCCGGTGAGCGCCCGGCCGTAGACCGCCAGCAGGAAGTAGCTCCCCTGCCAGTTGTCCGAGAGCGTCAGCTTTTGATCGGTCCCCCAGGTGGAGAGATTGCCGGTGGTCGTCTGCGTCGAGACTTGGACGCCGTTGATGTACCAGACCGCCGGACCTGAGTTCGACCGCGTGTAGACCACGTGCGTGAGGTTCTGAGTCAGGCTCGACGCCGGGCTCTGCAGGGAGGCCGTGCCCGTCGAGGTCTTGAGCTGAGTCTCGTAGCGGCTGCCCGACTGCCCGAAGACCAGGTTCCGCTGCGAGCCGCTCTTCACGATCGTCGCGATGCGGGCCGGGCCCGTGAGAGTCAGGCTGGACGGCGTGACCCAGGCTTCCACGGTGAGGGCGTTGCTCGACTGCGCCGCGCTGATGATCTTCGAGGCGAAGCCGGAGGTCGAAATCGCCGTCGCCGTGTTCACTTTCAGACCGCCCGAGATCCAGCTCACCGACGAGGGAGAGCTGATCGTCAGGTTGAGCGGCGTGCCCACGCCCGAGGTGTCGTTCACCGTCGAGCCGCTTCCCTCGTTGAAGTTGTACCGTGCCTGAATGCCTGTCGCCACGCGCGCCGGCGCCGTCAGGCTCACGGTCACCGTGGCCGTTGCCGTGCCGCCCGCGCCGTCGGACACCGTGTAGGTGAAGCTGTCCGTCCCGACGAAGAGCGAGGCGGTATACGTCACCGTCTGATTGGGATTGATCGCGACCGAGCCGTGCGCGCCCTGGGTGACCGAAGTCACCGAGAGGCCCGGCCCGTCGATATCCGTATCGTTGGCGAGCACCGAGACCGTCACCGTCCCCCCCGCCACTACCGTCGCGGAATCGTTCACTGCCACGGGAGCGTCGTTGACCGCCGTCACCGTGATCGTCACCGTTCCGGTCGCCGTCCCGCCGTGGCCGTCCGAGATCGTGTAGGTGAAGGCGTCCGGGCCGTTGTAGTTCGCGGCCGGCGTGTATTTCACCGTCTTATCCGGATTGATCACAACCGCGCCGTGAGCGCCCTGGGTGACCGCAGTCACCAACAGCGTATCGCCGTCCGCGTCCGTGTCGTTCCCGAGCACTGCTACGTTGATCGTGCCATCCTCGGCGACCGTCGCGGAATCGGCGTTCGCCACCGGAGCATCATTAACCGGAGTAACCGTGATCGTCACCGTCCCCGTCGCCGTCCCGCCGTTGCCGTCCGAGGCGGTGTACATGAAAGAATCAGATCCGTTGTAGTTGGCTGCCGGTGTGTACTTCACCGTCTTATCGGGATTGATCGTGACCGTGCCGTGGGCGCCCTGCGTGACCGAAGCCACGGAGAGGGTGTCGCCGTCCACGTCCGTGTCGTTGCCTAGGACCGCTACGTTGACCGTGCCGTCCTCGGCCACGGTCGCGGAGTCTGCGTTGGCCACCGGCGCGTCATTGACCGGAGTAACCGTGATGGTCACCGTCCCCGTCGCCGTCCCGCCGTTGCCGTCCGAGGCGGTGTACATGAACGAATCAGATCCGTTGTAGTTGGCTGCCGGTATGTACTTAACCGTCTTGTCGGGATTGATCGTGACCGTGCCGTGGGCGCCCTGCGTGACCGAAGCCACAGAGAGGGTGTCGCCGTCCGCGTCCGTGTCGTTCCCGAGCACCGCTACGTTGACGGTGCCATCCTCAGCCACCGTCGCAGAATCAGCGTTCGCCACCGGAGCGTCATTTACGGCGGTGATCGTCACGGTCACCGTCCCCGTCGCCGTCCCGCCGTTGCCGTCTGAGACGGTGTACGTGAACGAATCCGAACCGTTGTAGTTGGCGGCCGGCGTGTACTTCACCGTCTTATCGGGATTGATCACGACCGCGCCATGAGCGGCCTGGGTGACCGCGGTCACCGTCAGCGTATCCCCGTCCGCGTCAGTGTCGTTCCCGAGCACCGCTACGTTGACCGTGCCGTCCTCGGCCACCGTCGCGGAGTCTGCGTTTGCCACCGGCGCGTCATTGACCGGAGTAACCGTGATCGTAACCGTCCCCGTCGCCGTCCCGCCGTTGCCGTCCGAGACGGTGTACGTGAACGAATCCGAACCGTTGTAGTTGGCTGCCGGTGTGTACTTCACGGTCTTATCGGGATTGATCGCGACCGTGCCGTGGGCGCTTTGAATGACCGAAGCCACAGAGAGGGTGTCGCCGTCCGCGTCCGTGTCGTTCCCGAGCACCGCTACGTTGACGGTGCCGTCCTCAGCCACCGTCGCAGAATCAGCGTTCGCCACTGGAGCGTCATTCACGGACGTTACCGTGATCGTCACCGTCCCCGTCGCCGTCCCACCGTTGCCGTCGGAGACGGTGTAGGTGAACGAATCAGAACCGTTGTAGTTGGCGGCTGGCGTGTACTTCACCGTCTTGTCGGGGTTGATCGCGACCGTGCCGTGAGCGCCCTGGATGACCGCAGTCACCGACAGCGTATCGCCGTCCGCGTCCGTGTCGTTCCCGAGCACCGCCACGTCGACGGTGCCGTCCTCAGCCACCGTCGCGGAATCGGCGTTTGCCACTGGTGCGTCATTGACGGCGGTGATCGTCACAGTCACCGTCCCCGTTGCCGTCCCACCGTTGCCGTCCGAGATCGTGTAGGTGAACGAATCGGAACCGTTGTAGTTGGCAGCCGGCGTGTACTTCACCGTCTTATCTGGATTGATCGCGACCGCGCCGTGAGCGCCCTGGGTGACCGCTGTCACCGACAGCGTATCGCCGTCCGCGTCCGTGTCGTTCCCGAGTAGCCGTCCGCATCCGTGTCGTTCCCGAGCACCGCCACGTTGACGGCGCCGTCTTCAGCCACTGTCGCGGAATCGGCGTTCGCCACTGGAGCGTCATTCACGGACGTTACCGTGATCGTCACCGTCCCCGTCGCCGTCCCGCCGTTGCCGTCCGAGACGGTGTACGTGAACGAATCCGAACCGTTGTAGTTGGCAGCTGGCGTGTACTTCACAGTCTTATCGGGATTGATCGCGACCGCGCCGTGAGCGCCCTGGGTGACCGCTGTCACCGACAGCGTATCGCCGTCCGCGTCCGTGTCGTTCCCGAGTACCGCCACGTTGACCGTGCCGTCCTCAGCCACCGTCGCGGAGTCAGCATTTGCCGCTGGTGCGTCATTGACGGCGGTGATCGTCACGGTCACCGTCCCCGTCGCCGTCCCGCCGTTGCCGTCTGAGACGGTGTAGGTGAACGAATCAGATCCGTTGTAGTTGGCAGCCGGCGTGTACTTCACGGTCTTGTCGGGATTGATCGTGGCCGCGCCGTGCGAGGGCTGGGTGATCGATTCCACGGACAGGGTATCGCCGTCCGGATCGCTGTCGTTCGCGAGGACAGGCACGTCGACGGAGCCGTCTTCAGCCACCGTCGCAGAATCAACGTTCGCCACCGGAGCGTCATTCACGGACGTCACCGTGATCGTCACCGTCCCGGTCGCAGTTCCACCGTTGCCGTCCGAGACGGTGTACGTGAACGAATCGGAACCGTTGTAATTTGCGGCCGGTGTGTACTTCACCGTCTTATCAGGATTGATCGTGACCGCGCCGTGGACGCCCTGGGTGACCGCTGTCACCGACAGCGTATCACCGTCCGGATCGCTGTCGTTCGCGAGGACCGGCACGTCGACGGAGCCGTCCTCGTCCAGCGTGGCCGTGTCATCGTTCGCCACCGGCGGCCGGTTGGGCGGAGCGGCGTCGATGCCGGCGTGAACGGGCGCGGGGAACCAGGCGCCTTGGCGGTCGGCGGTGATCTCTCCGCCGGCCGGGGCTTGCAGGCGGCCGTCGCCCACGGCGACGGCGCCGCGGCCCAGCGGGATCGATCCTTCATAGATCCCGGTGGCGACGCCCGTCTCGGTCACCCGTAGGAATTCCTGGTCGCCCAAAGAGGAATCCAACTCCACGTAGAGTATGTCGATCCGGTTGGGATCGTTGTAATTGTGATCCTCCAGCCGCACGTAGGCATGAGAGCCCTCGACGTAGGAATTCACCACCGCGCCCGCGGCGTCGAGGAACCAGACGCGATAGCCGAGCGTCGTGGCCGTGGCCGTGGAGGAGGCGCTCGTCGAGTCGGTGTAGCGCGCATGGATCGTCTCATACTGGAACGGCGGACCGGGATTCTCGCCGGTTTCGAGCCTGCCGTTGCCCGGCGAAGCGACATTCGAAAGGCTGAGGTCGATCGAGCCCAGGAAGATCCCCGATCCCGCGCTCGTCTCCTGGAGCGTCACGGTCTCCTGATCTCCCGAGAGCTCCGTTGTGACCTGCACGTTTCGCGGACCGGCCGACAGGTGATCCTCCACCCGCAGGTACGCCCGCGTCCCTTCCAGATAAACGCTCGCCGGCTGGCCCTGGGCGTCCACGAAAGTCACCCGGCCGCCGGTGAACGTCGCCTGCGCCGTTGCTGTCAGCGGCGAGTAGGGATTGGCGTGAGTGGCCGTGAGGATCCGGCCCGGGGCCGCGGGAATCACGTTCTGGCTGGAGCTGTTCGGCGAGCTCGGAAGCCGCCCCTCGAACACTCCTGTATCCAGTCCTGTCTCGTACAGGCTCAGGTAGCGGAAGGTCGTTCCAGTACTGTTCAGACCCGCGTCGTACGTAACGCCGATCTCCATGTTGTAAACCGTGTCGAACGACCCCGGATTGTTCGAGGCCGGCTCGATCAGCCGCACGCCGACGTTGGCGCCGACCGGGAAAGTGGTGGTCTCCCGCCCGAAGTCGTCGATGAAGATGATCCGCGAGCCGATGACCTGCGCGGTGGCCGAGTAGACGTCGAAGATCGCCTTGACCTCCTCCGGTTTCGGCTGGGGGATGTCGCCGCTGTCCTGCGTCTCGAGCACCCCGTTGCCATGGATCGCATTGCTCTGCGTGTAGACCAGCGGGATCGAGCCTTCGAAGACCCCGGTGTCCGGACCGGTCTCGGTGAGCGTCACGGTCTCGACGTCGAGCTTGTAGCGGCTGCTCACCTGAACGATCACCGTCTCCACGGCCGTGGAGCTGTGGTTGTCAGCCGGCGAGACCACCCGCACCCGCGCGGTGCTGGACTGCAGGACCTCGGCTGTCGGGCGGCCGGCGTCGTCAATGAGCTGGACGCTGGCGCCGTCGATCCCGGCATATACCGGCATGGGCGGAGTGATGCCGTTACGGTCGGCACTGATCCAGGTTCCGGGCGGGGCTTGCAGCCGTCCGTCCCCGGCGCTCGCGGCTCCGGAACTGTCCAGCGGGATCGAGCCCTCGAAGATCCCCGTGTCCCTGCCGGTTTCCATCACCTGGAGGTACTCGGTGTCACCCGTGGCGGACTGCATGCGAAGGGTCAGGCTGTCGACGACGTTCGGATCGATAAAGTTGTGCCATTCGATTCGCACGTACGCCCGCGTCCCCTGAGGATAAGAGCTCACCAGGTTGCCGTAGGCGTCGAGGAACCAGACGCGGTAGCCGAGCGTCGTGGCGGTGGCCGTGGAGGAGGCGCTCGTCGAATCGGTATAGCTCGCGTGGATCGTCTCGTATTGGAACGGCGGGCCGAAGCTCTCGCCGGTTTCGAGCACGCCGTTGCCCGGCAGCGGACCGGTATCCCGGAAGCTGAGGCCGATCGAGCCCAGGAAGATCCCCGATCCCGCGCTCGTCTCCCGGAGCGTCACGGTCTCCTGGTCCCCCGAGAGCTCATCCGTCACCTGCACGCTGCGCGGACCGGCCGCCAGGTGATCCTCCACCCGCAGGTACGCCCGCGTCCCTTCCAGATAAACACTCGCCGGCTGGCCCTGGGCGTCCACGAAGAGCACCCGGCCGCCGGAGAACGTCGCCTGCGCCATGGCTGTCAGAGGCGAGTAGGGATTCAAGTGATTCACCTTGAGGATCCGGCCCGGGGCCCCGAGGATTACGTTTTGGCTGGAGCTGTTTGGCGAGCTCGGCAGCCGTCCCTCGAAAACTCCCGTATCCCGTCCCGTCTCGTCCAGGTTCAGTTGCCAATAGCTCGTCCCAAAACCGTACTGAACGCCGATCTGCACGTTGTAGACCGTGTCGAACGACCCCGGATTGTTCGATGCCGGTTCGATCAGCCGCACGCCGACGTTGGCGCCGACCGGGAAAGTGGTGGTCTCCCGCCCGAAGTCGTCGATGAAGACGATCCGCGAGCCGATGACCTGCGCGGTGGCCGAGTAGGCGCCGAAGATCGCCTTGACCTCCTCCGGTTTCGGCTGGGGGACGTCGCCGCTGTCCTGTGTCTCGAGCACTCCGTTGCCATGGATCGCGTTGCTCTGTGTGTAAACCAGCGGAATCGAGCCCTCGAAGATCCCGGTGTCCAGGCCGGTCTCGGTGAGCGTCACGTTTTCGACGTCGAGCTTGTAGCGACTGCTCACCTGAATGATCACGATTTCCGCGGCCGTGGAGCTGTGATTGTCCGCCGGCGAGACCACCCGCACCCGCGCGGTGCTGGACTGCAGAACCTCGGCCGTCGGGCGGCCGGCGTCGTCGATGAGCTGGATGCTGGCGGCGTCGATCCGTGCATACACCGGCATGGGCGCGAGGCTGTTACGGTCGGCGCTGATCCAGGTTCCGGGCAGGGCTTGCAGCCGTCCGTCCCCGCCGCTCACTGCTCCAGAGCTGTCCAGCGGGATCGAGCCCTCGAAGATCCCCGTGTTCCTGCCGGTCTCCGTCGCCTGGATGAACTCCAGATCACCCGCGGCGGACTGCAAGCGGACGGACAGACTGTCGACGGCGTTCGGATCGATAAAATCGTGCCATTCGATCCGCACGTACGCCCGCGCCCCCTGAGGATAAGAGCTCACCACGTTGCCGTAGGCGTCGAGGAACCAGACGCGGTAACCGAGCGTCGTGGCGGTCGCGGAGCTCGCGCCGCCGGCCGAATCCGTGTAGCTCGCGTGGAGCGTGTCGAACGAATGGACCGGGCTGGTCTGCTCGCCGGTCTCCAGCCTGCCGTTGCCCGGCAAAGCGTAATCCCGGGCGCTGAGGTCGATCGAGCCCAGGAAGATCCCCGATCCCGCGCTCGTCTCCTGGAGCGACACGGTCTCCTGATCCCCCAGAAGCTCATCCGTCACCTGCACCGCCACGGTTCCCGCTCTCTGATGATCGATCACCCGCACGTAAGCCCGCGTCCCTTCCATGTAGACGCTCGCCGGCTGACCCTGGGCGTCGACGAAGAGCACCTGGCCGCCGGTGAAGACGGCGCTCGCCGTGGCAATGTTCGACGAGAAGGCACCCCAACTGATCGCCTGCATCGTCAGGCCCGGAGCGCCGCGGATCACGTAGAGGCCGCTGTCGACCGCCGAGCTGGGGATCGTCCCCTCGAAAATCCCTGTGTCCGGTCCGGTCTCATTGAGGTTCAGGTAATAGAAATGCGTGAAATTGCCGTCCCGCACGTCGATCTCGAAGCTGTTGATCTGATCCCAAATCCCGGGATTGTTCAGGGCCGGCTTTTCGAGCCGCACTCCCACGTTGCCGCCCACGGGGAAGCTCGTCGCGATCCGCCCGTAGCCGTCGACGAACCAGACCCGCGAGCCGACTATGCGCGCCGTGACGCTGGCATCGGCGAACGTCGCCGTGACCTTATCCAGTTGAACGGGCGGCGAGCCGTTGTTCGCGGTGTCCAGCATGCCGTTGTAAGGGGTGCCGTTGGGAGCGTAGTTGAGGCGGATCGAGCCCTCGAATACGCCGGTGTTCGGCCCCGTCTCGGTCAGCGTCAGATCCTCCTGGTCCTGGCTGTAGACGGTCTGGAGATGAACGGTCACCGTCTCCGCCAGGTTGGGATTGGCGTTGGCCGCCGGTCCGGTCACCCGCACCCGCGCCGTGCCGTCCTCCACCAGCTCCAGGGTCGGCTCGCCCGTGGCCTCGATGAAACGGATGTCAAAGGATTGGATCGCCGCCTGCGCGCCCGAGGCCAAAACGGCGCTGGTGTCCACGTGCTGGGCGAGGATCGTCTGGCCCGGCTGTACGGTGAGGACGCCATTCCCCGATCCCGAGGGGCTCGTCCCGGTGGGAATCGATCCCTCGAAAATCCCCGTGTTCCTCCCGGTCTCCACCAGCGAAACCCCCTCGGCGTCCCCCGAGCCCGGCGACTGCACCGTCGCGGTCACCGTGTCGAGCACCGCGGGATCGTTGCGGTTGTGATCCTCCACCCGGAGATAAACCCGCGCGCCCGCGGCGTAGGAGGTCACCTCGTTTCCATAGCCGTCGAGGAAGAAAGTGAGAGATCCGATCGTATCCACCGCGTCCGTCGAGCCTCCGGCGCCGTCGGCGTAGGCGGCGCGAACGGTGTCGAAGCGGTAGGGTGCGCCGCTGCTCACGATGGTCTCCAGTGTGCCGCTGCCCAGGCCGCTCTGACCGTGCCGGAGCGGGATCGAGCCCTCGAAGATCC
>JAEKLK010000213.1 GCA_019509895.1 Betaproteobacteria bacterium
AGCGCCAGCACCGCGAGGCCGACCATCACCGGGCGGCGCGGCCCCAGGCGGTCGATCAGCCGTCCGGCGGTGACCGACAGGAACATCGGCACGACGGCAAAGAGCGCCACCAGCGCGCCCACGGTATAGGCCGGCGCGCCGAGCTGGATGGCGAAGAGCGTCGTCGTCATGCGGCTGCCGACGAAGCACAGGTGTCCGAGCGCGTTCAGGGCGATGAAGTACGCGATTTCCATGGACCGGTCCAAACCGCCATCACCACGCCTGCGCAGGTCACCGCGATGCCGGCCAGCGTTAGCGCGCTCGGCACGACGTGGAAGAGCGCCAGCTCCGCCAGCACCGCGAAGATCGGCGGCAGGTACATGAGGCTCGTCACGCGCGTCGCCTCGCCATGGCGCATGAGCACGTGCAGCGCGCTCACCGCGAGAAAGGAGGCAAAGACGACCAGGAAGGCAATGGCTCCGAGGAGCGCCCAGCTCCACTGGACGCGGAAGCCTTCCACGGCGGCGGCGAGCGGCGCCAGCACCACCACCGTAGCGGCGAACTGGATCACCGCGGCCGCCTTGAGGTCGACGTGCGGCGCGAAGGTGCGCTGATAAAGCGTCGCCGCCGTGACGCCGAGCACGGCGATCACCGTGGCGGTGAAGCTCGCCGCGGTGACTTCACGGATGTCGATCTTGTGCCAGACGACCAGCGCCACGCCGGCAAGCCCGATCGCCACGCCCACCCATTGTCCGGGCGCTAAACGCGCGTGCATCCAGCGCGAGGCGATGATCGCCGTCAAGAGCGGCTGGGTAGAGATGACCAGCGCCGTCACGCCGGCGGACATGCCGAGATACTGCGCATAGTGGCTCGCGCCGAGCTGCACCGCGTGCATCAGGAGCCCGGCCACCACCACGTGGCGTAGCTCGACGCGCGTCTGCGGCCAGCGCGGCCGCCAGAGCGCCACCACCGGCGCGAGACACAAGAGGCCGAAGGAAAAGCGCAGCGTGAGGAACGTGAAGGGCGGCGCGTACTGCAGGCCGAGCTTGGTCGCGACATAACCCGTGCCCCATACCGCCACGAAGTACCAGGCGAGGAGCGCCGAAGTAAATGGGGTCAGATCAGCATTTCCCGGAGTGGGAAATGGCCGGATTCTATCCCGCTCGCCAGCGCTCGAGCCGCCCTAAGACGCAACATTGTGTTGCCGGAAAGAAATGCGCTCGATACCGCGCGGCGCTAGCCTCGCCGCTTTTCAGGGAGAAAAGCGATGAAGCAAATTCATGCGGCGCTCGCCATTTCGGCGCTTGCCGCCTGCAGCACGGCGCCTACGCTTGCCGTACCCGACGGCCTGAAACCGGCAGCAGGCGAGTCGCTGGCGATGATCGTCGCCGCGAAAGGCGTGCAGATCTACGAATGCCGCGCCGGCGAGTGGGCCTTCGTCGCGCCGGAAGCGGAGCTCTTCGATGCAAGCGGCAAGCAGATCGGCCGCCACTATGCCGGCCCGCACTGGGAAGCAGCTGACGGCAGCAAAGTCGTCGGCACGGTGAAGGCGCGCGCCGAGGCGCCGGCGCCGGGCGCCATACCGTGGCTGCTGCTCGCTGCGAAGTCGGACGGACCCGAGGGGACCTTCAGCAGGATGACGAGCGTCCAGCGCGTCGCGACGGCGGGCGGGGTGGCGCCAGCGGGTGGTTGTGCCGAAGCGGGTGCACGCGCACGCGTGGCCTACAGCGCTGACTATTACTTCTACAGCGCCCGCGAGAGCGCGTACTAGCGGAGATGCGTCCTTAGCAGCCCATAGAGCTCGTCCGGCTCCACCGGCTTGTGCAAGAGGCCGCGGATGCCGGCCGACTCGAGCTCGCGTTGCGCGATCGGATCGACGTGGCCGGTGCACAGGATCACCGGCAGGTCCGGGCGTCGCCCAAGCAGCTCGCGGGCGAGGCCGAGGCCGGTGGTGCTCGGCATGGTCTGGTCGGTGATGACGAGGTCGTACGCGCTGGGATCGGCGGTGAATGCGGCGAGCGCCCGGCGCGGATCGGTACTCGCCACGGCGTCGAGGCCCCAGCTCGACAGGAGCTCGCGCATGAAGTCGGCGACCGCCGCCTCGTCGTCGACGACCAGGATGCGGCCGGCGAGCGCCGGGCGTTTGTGGCTTCGTCCGCTCTCCGGCATCGCGGCCGCGAGCGGTGCGTTCTCGGCGAGCCCCGGCAGGAAGACGCGGAAGCGGCTGCCGCCTTCGGGGCCCCGATCGACCACGATGTGCCCGCGATGCTCGTGCACGATGCCGTGCACCGTGGCGAGCCCCATGCCGCTGCCGCGGCCGACTTCCTTGGTGGTGAAGAACGGCTCGAACATCCGCTCGAGCACGTGCGCGGCGATGCCGGAGCCCGAGTCGGCCACCGCCAGCTCGACGAACAGGCCCTCGAAGCGCTGGCGGCAGCTCGAGCAGACCGAGCGGAACGCCTGCTCCTGGCGCACCGCGACGGCCAGGCGTCCTTTCTCGCCCATGGCATCGCGCGCGTTGATCGCGAGATTCAGCAGCACCTGGTCGAGCTGCACCGGGTCGAGCTGCACGCGCGCGTCGCGCTCAAGCTCGGTGCGCATCTCGATGGTCGCCGGAAGCGAGCCGCGCACCAGGTTCACCGAGCGCGCGACCGTCTCGGCGAGGTCGACCACGCGCGGCGCGCCGCGCTGGCCGCGGCTGAAGGTCAGCATCTGCTGGATAAGGTCGCGCGCGCGGCGCGAGGAGGCGAGCGCCTGCTCGAGATAGCGGACGAGCTTCGGGTCGCCGGCCGCGGCTTCGCGTTCCGCGGCCAGCACCACGTAGCCCATGATGCTCGCGAGCAGGTTGTTGAAGTCGTGCGCGATGCCGCCGGTGAGGTGGCCGATCGCCTCCATCTTCTGTGCCTGGCGCAGCTGGACTTCCAGCGCGTCGCGCTCGGCCTCGGCGCGCTTGCGGGCAGTGATGTCGCGCGCCATGCCGAGCGCGTGCGGCTTGCCGCGATAGAGCATCGGCACCGCGCGCATCTCGACGTCGATCTGCGTGCCGTCCTTGCGGATGCCCTGAACCTCGAAGTGCACCGACTCGCCGGCGATCACGCGGCGGTGCATCTCGCCCGCGAGCTCGTTGTTGTCGTGGCGGGCGAAGATCCAGCGCTGCTCGCCCATCACCTCCTCGCGCGAGTAGCCGCTGAGAACCGTCATGGCGGTGTTCACGTCGACCACGCGTGCGTTGTCATCGCGCAGCACCAGCGCGTCGGCGGCGGCGTTGAAGATCGCGCGGTACTGCTCTTCGCTCGAGCGCAGCACCTGCTCATCGATCTTCTGCACCGTGACGTCGCGCCCGATGTAGAGCACGTGCGGCAGGCCGCGGTACTGGATCGGCACGCCGCGGGTCTCGATGTGGAAGCGCTCGCCGTTCTTGCGCCGCGCGATCGCCTCGAACTTGACGTGCTCGCCGGCGAGCGCGCGCGCATGCAGCCCGCGCGCATGCTCGTTCAGGGATTCGGGGCTCATGGTGAGCCCCTCGCGTCCGATCGCTTCCTCGCGGCTGCGGCCGCTCATCGCCTCGTAGGCCGGGTTGACGTCGACCACGCGGAACTCGGCGTCGCGCAGCACCAGCGAATCGGCGGCGGCGTTGAAGATGGCGCGGTACTGCTCGGCCGAGCCGGCGAGCGCTTCCTCGTGCGCGCAGCGCTCGAGCTCGGCCTCGGCGCGCACGGCGAAGATCTTCAGCACCGCCTCGATCACCGTGTGATTGATCAGCGGCTTCTTCGACAGGATGGCGAGTACACCGACGGCGCGGCCAGTCGAGTCGTTGAGAGGATAGCCGGCGTAGCCCACGGCGCCGAAGTCGGCCAGCAGCTCGTCCTCGGGATAACGCTCAACGACCCCGTCGGGCACGATCATGAACGCCTTGCCGATGACTTCGCCGCACGGGGTAGTGGCGAGCGGGTACTCGAAGTTCTCCAGGTACCCCTTTACTCCGTGCACCCCGAGGGTGCGGACGCGCTCTCCATTCACGGCGCCGATCAGCGCCAGCTCGCAATGGAGGATGGCTGCGAGGTAGCGTGTCAGCTCGGCGAAGATACGCTCGCCGCGCGCGCTCGAGACTGCGAGGGCCGCATCCTGCAGGGCTGCCAGCCGCTTCTCCCCATCCATGCGCGCCAGTCTAGAGCTCCCGGGCACCGCACGGGCGAAAGTTACCTGCCGGTCACCATTGAAACAGGATTGTTACGTTGAAGCGGGGGTGTACATGTAGCCGGCGCCGCGCACCGTCTTGATGGCGCGTGGGCGGTCCGGGTCCTCTTCGATCTTGCGCCGCAGCCGCGCGATACGGATGTCGATCGAGCGGTCGAAAGGCTCCCATTCGCGGTTGCGCGTGAGGCTCAGGAGCTGGTCGCGCGAAAGCACCTGGTTGGGATGGTCGAGGAAGGTCTTGAGGAGCGAGAACTCCATCGCGGTAATCGGCACGTCGCGCCCTTTTCCGTCGCGCAGCTCGCGCGAACGCAGGTTGAGCGTGCAGCCGCCGATCGTCACCAGCTCGCGTGAAGCCTTCGGCTCCGCCGCGCCCTGGCCCTGCAGGCGGCGCAGCACGCTCTTCAGTCGCGCGCGCAGCTCGCGCGGATCGAATGGCTTGGCGATGTAGTCGTCGGCACCGACCTCGAGGCCGGCGACGCGGTCGATCACCGTGTCGGCGCCGGTGACCATGATGATGCCGATGTCATAGCGCTCGCGCACGAAGCGTGCGAGCGTCAGGCCGTCCTCGCCGGGCAGGCCGATGTCCAGGAGCAGCACCGCGGGAAGCGCACGCTCTAGCTCGGCGCGCATCGCCTCGCCACTCTCCGCGAGCGCCACTTCGTATCCGTGCTGCGAGAGATAGTCCGACAGCACCTCCCGCACCGAAGGGTCGTCGTCCACGATCAGCACGCGCGTCGCCATGCGGAAAGTATACAAGCGCAGCTACAAAGCGTTTCCGGAAAGAAATCGGCGGGCAACGTCGCGCACCTAACCTCAGCACCGTCTCAGCCGAAAGGAATCGCAATGAGAACAGTGCTGAAGTTCATGCAACGCGCCTCGCTTGCCCTCGCCGCCGGGCTTCACCGCAGCGAGCGGCGGGAGCGACTGATGCGTACGCTCTTCCGCTCGGTGCTCGCCACCTGGCTGTGGCTGCACCACAAGGGCGCCGCCATCGGCCGGCGCCGCGCCGCCCGCACGCGGCTCGCCGAGCTCGACGAGCGCACGCTCAAGGACATCGGCCTCGAGCCCTGGCGCAGTCCGCTCGGCGCCGAGGTCGCCATCCGCCGGCACGAGATACAACGCTTCCACGCCGCCCATCTCGGCCTTTACTAGGGGCAACGCTGATGACTGACGAATTCCCGATGGCGCGCGGCAGCGTGCTGCGCATCGAGGACGAGCCCGGCACCTCGATCCGCGTCTGGTCGGGTGCGCTGTGGGTCACCCAGGAAGGCGACGCCCGCGACTACTACCTCACGGCCGGCCAGTCGCTCACGGTCGAGCGCCGCGGGACGACGATCGCCACGGCCATGCACAGCGCGCGCATCAGCGTTACGGCGCCCGAGGGCGAGCGCCGCACGCCGCGGCTGCTGCAGCTCTTTCTTTCCAAGGAGATCGGCTGATGACCGCGCTTTACCGCAGTGCGCTGCCGCAGCTCGATGGCTCGTTCTTCCTCACCGACGGCGGCATCGAGACCTCGCTCATATTCAACGACGGCCTGGACCTGCCGCACTTCGCGGCGATCGCGCTCCTCGAGCGGCCCGAGGGAGAAGCGGCGCTGCGCAGCTACTTCGGCGCCTACGCCGCCATCGCGGCGCGCTTTGGCACCGGATTGATTCTCGAAGCCGCCACCTGGCGCGCGAGCGCGGACTGGGGCGCGCGCCTTGGCTGGCGGCCGGAGAAGCTCGTGGCTGCCAATCGCGCGGCCGTACGAATTCTGGAAGACATCCGCGCCGAGTATCCCGTGATGTGCGTGGTGATCAGCGGCTGCGTCGGGCCGCGCGGCGACGGCTACCAGGCGAGCGAGCTCATGTCGGTGGTGCAGGCGATGCGCTATCACCAGGCGCAGATCGACACCTTTGCCGCGACCGCCGCCGACATGGTCAGCGCCATCACGATGAATTACGTGGACGAGGCGATCGGTGTGTCGCTCGCGGCGCGTGCCGCCGGGATGCCGGCAGCCATCTCGTTCACGGTGGAAACCGACGGGCGCCTGCCGACCGGACAGCCGCTTGGCGAGGCGATCGCGGAGGCGGATCGTGCGACCGATGCCTACCCCGCCTACTACATGGTGAACTGCGCGCATCCCGAGCACTTCAACGACGTGCTGCGCGAGCCGTGGGCGGCGCGCATCCGCGGCCTGCGCGCCAATGCTTCGCGCAAGAGCCACGCCGAGTTGAACCAATCGCCCGAGCTCGATACCGGCGACGCGGCGGAGCTCGGCGTTCAATATGCCGCGCTGCGCCAGCGCGCGCTGCCCGCGCTCAACGTGATGGGCGGCTGCTGCGGCACGGATCACCGCCATGTCGAGCGTATCGCCGCGGCCTGTACGCCGCTCTTCCGGCTTGCCGCCTGAGGACATGAACGGCGCTCAGGCTTACCAGGCGGCGTTGCGCGCGCTCACCACGCAGCACGGCGATGCGCTGGCCCTCGCGCGCGAGGCGGCGAGGGCCGATGCGACGTTGATCGCCGCCCACCAGCTCGAGGCCTGGCTTCTCCTCGCCAGCCGCGACCTGCGGGACTTCCAGGCGGCGCGGCGCATGAGCGACCGGCTTGCCGGAAAGGTGATGTCGGCACGCGAAGCGTTGCATGCCGAGGCGCTGGTTGCCGCGGCGACGGGCGACTACGCGGCCGCCGCGCGCCTCCTCGATCGCATCACCGCCGAGCATCCGCACGATCTTGTCGCCCTGATGATGGCGCACGTCTTCGACTATTACCTCGGCGACGCAGCGGCGCTCCTTACACGCTCGTCACGCGTGCTCGCGTACTGGTCGGGCTCCGACCCGGCGTACCACGCCGTGCTTTCGCTCCATGCCTTTGCGCTCGAGGAGAGCGGCGACTATGCCGCCGCGGAGAGCACCGCCCGCCGCGCGCTCGAGCTCGAGCCGCTCGACGTGCGCGCGCACCATGTCGTGACCCATGTGCTGGAGATGCAAGGCCGCGCCGAAGAAGGCTTGCGCTGGATGGGCGCGCGCTCCGCCCTGTGGAAGGGCGCGGGAGCGGCGGCGACGCACCTGTGGTGGCACACCGCGCTGCACCAGCTCGAGCTCGGCCGCGTGCGGCTGGCGCTCGAGGTCTACGACCGGCGGCTGCAGGGCCGCGCGCTCTCCGAGATGATCGACGCCTCGGCGCTCCTTTGGCGATTGCACCTCGGCGGCCACGACCTCGGCGGGCGCTTCGCCGCGCTTGCGGTGCGCTGGGCACGCTTTGCCGAGGACGCGCACTGCGCCTTCAACGACCTGCACGCCATGATGGCTTTCGTCGGCGCGCGCCGCTGGGACTACGCGGAACGGCTGCTCCAGGCGCAGGCATGGCGCGCGGCCGCGCCGCGCGGTGCCAACCACGAGATGACCAAGCGGGTCGGGCTGCCCGCCAGCCGCGCACTGCTCGCGTATGGGCGCGAGGACTATGCGGAAGCCGAGGCGCTGCTGCGCGCGCTGCCGCCGGTCGCGCATCTCATCGGCGGCAGCCATGCGCAGCGAGACGTGCTGCAGCTCACGCGCGCGGCGGCAGCGCTGCGCCGCACGACAATGAAGGCGGCTTAGGCGGCCGTCGCTTGCAGCGCGGCGATGCGCGCCTCGATCGGCGGGTGCGTGGCGAAGATCTGCGCCAGGCGCGAGTCGCTCGAGATGCCGAACGCCTTGACCGAGTCGGGCAGGTTGCCGGACTGCAGCCCGCCCAGGCGCGCGAGCGCGGCGATCATCGGCCGCGGCGAGCCGAGCAGGTTGGCCGAGCCGCGGTCGGCGCGGAACTCGCGGTAGCGCGAGAACCAGGCGACGATCGCCGAGGCCAGGATGCCGAAGAGGATCTGGCTCACGATCATCGTGATGTAGAAGCCGGGGCCGACGCCGCGCTCGGTGCGGAACACCGCCCGATCGACGATGTAGCCGACCACGCGCGAGAGGAAGAACACGAAGGTATTCAGCACGCCCTGGATGAGCGTCAGCGTCACCATGTCGCCATTGGAGACATGGCTTATCTCGTGGCCGAGCACCGCTTCGATTTCCTCGCGGCTCATCGACTGGATGAGGCCGCTCGACACGGCGACCAGCGCCGAGTTGCGAAAGGCGCCGGTGGCGAAGGCGTTCGGTGCGCCGTCGTAGAGCGCCACCTCGGGATGGCCGATGCCCGCCTCGTCGGCGAGCTTGTGCACCGTCTGCACCAGCCAGAACTCGGTCGTGCCCTCGGAGCCGTCGATGACCTGCGCGCCGACCGACATCTTCGCGATCCACTTCGACATGAGGAGCGAGATGAACGCGCCGCCGAAGCCGAAGATGGCCGAGAACCACAGTAGACCGGTGTAGTTGATGCCTTCGGCCGTAAGCCAGCGATCAAGGCCGAGAATCGAGACGACGATCGACAGCACCAGCATCACGGCGAGGTTGGTGGCAACGAGCAGCAGGACCCGCTTCATAGGTTGTTGGTTCTCCTTGGGGGCTACGTGCGGCCGGATTGTAAGGTTTTCAAGATGGCGCGTGCGCCTTTCTCGGCGATCACGTAGGTCGGCGCATTGGTGTTTCCGGAGGTGATGCGCGGAAATATCGAAGCATCGATGACGCGCAGGCGTTCGACTCCATGCACGCGCAACTGCGCGTCGACGACGGCCATTTGATCAGGTCCCATCTTGCAGGTTCCGACCGGATGGAAGATGGTCGTGCCGAGCTCTCCCGCGGCGCGCGCCAATTCATTGTCATTCGTAATGGATTGGCCCGGCCGGTACTCCTCCGGCTGGTATTTCATGAGCGCTCGGGCCGCCATGATGCGGCGAGTGAAGCGCATCCCATCGACGGCGATGCGCCGGTCTTCCTCGGTTGCGAGGTAGTTCAGCCGTATCTCGGGATGCGCCGATGGGTCGGTCGACTTGATGCGCACCCAGCCGCGCGAGCTCGGCCGCAGGTTACAGACGCTCGGCGTGATCGCCGCGAAGCTGTGCAGCGGGTCGCCGAACTTGTCGAGAGAGAGCGGCTGCACGTGCCACTCGATGTTGGGGGTCGGCTGCGACGCATCGCTCTTTGCGAAGGCGCCCGCCTGGGAGGGCGGCATGGTGAGCGGGCCGGTGCGAAAGAGGAAGTACTCGGCCGCCATCGCCGCCTTTCCGAGCCAGCTCGCGGCGACGGTGTTCAGCGTGCGCACGTTCTTCACCTTGTACTGCATGCGAATCTGCAGGTGGTCCTGCAGGTTCTCACCCACGCCCGGCAGGTGATGGTGAACGGGAAGCTGCAGGCGCTCGAGCAGCGGCGCCGGACCGATACCTGAGAGCTGCAGGAGCTGCGGCGAGCCGATCGCGCCCGCCGCGAGCAGTGTTTCGGCGCGGGCGCCGGCAAAGCACGCTTCGCCACCGCGGGTAAATTCGATACCGGTGGCGCACCGGCCCTCCAGACGCACGCGAGTCGCGTGAGCGTCGGTCAGCACGGTGAGGTTGGGGCGCTTCGCCACGGGGCGCAGGAAGGCGTTGGTGGCGCTCCAGCGCCGGCCGCGGCGCTGGTTCATCTGGAAGTAGGCGCAGCCGAAATTGTCGCCGCCGTTGAACGCCTTCACCGGCGGGATGCCGCATTCGGCGGCCGCTTCCCGGAAGGCGTCGATGATCTCCCAGCGCACGCGCGGGTCCTCGATGCGTACTTCGCCGCCGGCGCCGTAGCCGTCCACCGCGCCATGCTGGTAGTCCTCGAGTCCCCGGAAAATCGGCAGAACCTCCTCCCAGCCCCAGCCGCGGATGCCAAGCGCCGCCCAATGGTCCCAATCCTCCCGCTGGCCGCGCATGTAGATCATGGCGTTGATCGAGGAGCAGCCGCCGAGGACGCGTCCGCGCGCGTAGTGGATCGAACGGCCGGCGAGGAATTCGTCCGCCTCGGTCCGGTAGCACCAGTCGGTGCGCGGGTTGGCGATGGTGTAGAGGTAGCCGACCGGGATCGGGATCCAGAAATAGTTGTCGCGGCCGCCGGCTTCGAGGAGCAGCACGCGCGTGCCCGGGTCGCGCGACAGGCGGTTGGCGAGCAGGCACCCTGCGCTGCCGGCGCCGACGATGAGGAAATCGAAACTGCCGAAATCGCGCACGCGGCGTATTCTATTTGCGGCATGCAAGCAAACGAGGAACGGCGCGACCACGAGCAGGAACTGGAAGGCGCGCTGCAGGCGGTCCGCGCGCGCCACTTCGACGCCGCGGCGTCGATCTGCGATTACGCGGCGCTCGAGGGCTCGCAGGAGCACCTGCGGCTGCGTGAATGCCTCGCCGCGCTCGAAGTCTTCGATCCGAAGCGCGTGCGCATCGCCGCGCAGACCGCCTTCTGGCTGAACGTGTTCAACGCGCTGGTGCTGCGCGACGCGCCCGAGCTCGTGCGGCTGCGCGGCCTGCGCGAGGTCGAGGCGTTCTTCGAGCGGCCG
>JAEKLK010000214.1 GCA_019509895.1 Betaproteobacteria bacterium
TTCAGATTCTTCTCGAGATCGGTGCTGTAGAGCACCGCATCACACGCGGTGCACTTGGTCCACAGGCCCTCGGGCACGCTCTTGCGGTTCGTGCTGCCTGAGCGCTGGATCTTGGGCGGCAGCAGCTTTTGCAGCCAGCTCATTTGGAAAATGAGGCGTCGAGCGCCTGCCGGATGGGCCGCAAAAAGCTTTTGACCCGCGTTAGCGCTTCGGCGGGCGCAGCCTCGATCTCCTGGATGAGGCGGCTGCCGATCACCACCGCGTCCGCCGTCTCGGCCACGCGGCGCGCCGACTCCGCATCGCGGATACCGAAGCCGACACCGATCGGCAGCTTGGTCGCCGCGCGGATCTGCGGGATCCGCTTGCTCACTTCCGAAAGGTCGAGATGCCCGGCACCGGTGACCCCGCGCAGCGAGACGTAATAGAGGTAACCGCTGCCGCAGCGCGCCACCTCATGGATGCGCTTCTCGGTCGAAGTGGGTGCGAGCAGAAAAATTGGATCGATGTCGTGCTGCTTGGCTGCCTGCGCGAATTCCACGCATTCTTCGGGTGGATAGTCGACGACGATCACCCCGTCGATGCCCGCCGCCTTTGCCTGCGGCAGGAAGCGCGCGGTGCCGATCGCCTCGATCGGATTGGCGTAGCCCATGAGCACGATCGGCGTCGCGTTGTCGCGTCTGCGGAACTCGCCCACCATGCCGAGCACGTCGCTCAATCCGACGCCATGCTTCAGCGCGCGCTCGCCGGAGCGCTGGACCACCGGGCCGTCGGCCATCGGATCGGAAAACGGCACGCCGAGCTCGAGGATGTCGGCACCCGCGTCCACCAGCGCGTGCAGCAGCGGCACGGACATCGATGGAGTAGGGTCGCCGGCGGTGATATAGGGAATGAGCGCCTTGCGCTTCGCTTTGGCGAGCGCCTCGAAGCGGCCCTGGATGCGCGACATCAAAGCTTCTTGCCCGCGCGCTCGGCGACCGTGTGCAGGTCCTTGTCGCCGCGGCCGGAGAGATTGACGAGCAGGATGGCGCTCTTCGGCAGCTTCGGCGCCATCTTCATCGCCTGTGCCACTGCGTGCGCCGACTCGAGCGCCGGGATGATGCCTTCGCTGCGGCAAAGCGCGTGGAAGGCAGCCAGCGCCTCGTCATCGGTCACGGCGACGTACTCCGCACGGCCGTTGTCCTTGAGCCAGGCGTGCTCCGGGCCCACACCGGGATAGTCCAAGCCGGCCGAGACGGAGTGCGTCTCGGTGATCTGTCCGTTCGCGTCTTGCAGGAGATACGTGCGGTTGCCATGCAGTACGCCGGGCCGGCCCGCGCACAGCGACGCCGCGTGCTTGCCGGTCTCGAGCCCTTCGCCGGCGGCTTCGACGCCGACAAGCCTGACCTCCTTTGCCGCGATGTACGGATGGAAGATGCCCATGGCGTTGGAGCCGCCGCCGACGCACGCGATCACCGCGTCGGGCTGCCGTCCCGCCATCTCCTGCATCTGCTGGATGCTCTCCTCGCCAATCACCGACTGGAAGTCGCGCACCATCATCGGATAGGGATGCGGACCGGCGACGGTGCCGATGATGTAGAACGTGCTCTCGACGTTGGTCACCCAGTCGCGCATCGCTTCGTTCAGCGCATCCTTCAGCGTCTTGGAGCCCGACTCTACCGGCACGACCTTGGCGCCGAGCACGCCCATGCGGTGCACGTTCGCCGCCTGGCGACGCACATCCTCGACGCCCATGTACACCACGCATTCCATGGCGTAGCGCGCGGCAACGGTGGCGGTGGCGACGCCGTGCATGCCGGCGCCGGTTTCGGCAATCACGCGCTGTTTCTTCATGCGCCGCGCCAGCAGCGCCTGGCCGATCGTGTTGTTGATCTTGTGCGCGCCGGTGTGGTTCAGGTCCTCGCGCTTGATGTAGATTTGCGCGCCGCCGCACTGCTCGGACAGGCGCCTCGCGTGATAGATCGGGCTCGGGCGGCCGACGTAGTGCTTCAGCTCGTAGCGGAACTCCGCCTCGAACTGCGCATCGCTGCGCGCGGCGGCGTACGCCTCGCGCAGCTCGTCGAGCGCCTGCGAGAGCGTCTCGGCGACGAAGATGCCGCCGTACGGGCCGAAGTGCCCCCGCTCGTCGGGAAGGTCATACATCCGCATGGCGGACCTCGGCGATAAAAGCAGCCATTTTAGCGGCGTCCTTGATGCCCTTCGCCGATTCGACACCGCTCGACACGTCGACGCCCCAGGGACGCACGGCGCGGATCGCCCGGCCGACATTGCCCGGATCGAGGCCGCCGGAGACGATGAGCGGCCGCGCTCGCTCGGCCGGCGCGAGCGACCAGTCGAAGCTTTCGCCGACGCCGCCGTATTCCGGCACGAAGCTGTCGAGCAGCCATGCTGCCGCGCGGGCATAGGGCTTGAGGTAGGACAGCGGATCAACGCCCGCGCGTACCCGGCACGCCTTGACGAAGGGCAGCCCGAACTGCGCGCAAAACTCCGGCGTTTCCTCGCCATGGAACTGGAGCATCGCCGGATGCACTCGGCCGATGACCTGCGCTACCTGCGCAGCATCGGCGTTGACGAAAAGCGCCACCGTCTGCAAGAACGCCGGCAGCGCATCCCGGACTTCCAGCGCGCGTTCGACCGACAGGAAACGCGGGCTCGGTGGATAGAAGACGAGCCCAATGGCATCCGCGCCGGCTTCCGCCGCGGCTCGCGCGTCCAAGCTGCGCGTGATGCCGCAAATCTTGACGCGCGTTCTCACTGCGGCAGGCCCCATTGCGCATCGTAGTCGACCCGCTCCAGATAGAGGCCCTCCGCAGCAAACGTCGGCGCCGCCTGCGCACGATCGCGCGAGGCGAGCACCTCGCCGACCCAGGCAGGCGGATGCTTGCCGTTGCCGACATGGACGAGCGTGCCGACGATGTTGCGCACCATGTGCTGCAGGAAGGCGTTCGCGCGTATCACGATCTCGATCTCATCGCCGGCGCGCTCGACGGCGATGGCGTGGACGGTGCGTACGGCGGTCTTCGCCTCGCATTCTGCCGCGCGAAAGGCCGAAAAATCGTGCTCGCCGAGCAGCGCGCGCGCGCCTTCGCGCATCGACTGCGCATCGAGCGGCGCGTGATACCAGCCGGCGTAGCGCGCCGCGAGCGCCGGGCGTACCGGCCGATTGATCAGCCGGTACCGGTACGTGCGCGCGAGCGCGCTGTAGCGCGCATGGAACTCCGCCGGGACCCGATGCGCCCAGAGGACCGCGACCGATTCCGGCAGAAATGCGTTCACGCCGCGCACCCAGGCAGTGAGCGGCCGGCTTGCCGAGGTGTCGAAATGCGCGACCTGCGCGCGGGCATGCACGCCCCGGTCGGTGCGCCCGGCGGCGCTCACCGGCGCCGGGCCGCCGGCAATCGCCGCGAGCGCGGCTTCCAGTGCGTCCTGCACGGTGCCGCGACCGGGCTGCGTCTGCCAGCCGAGAAAGCGGCTGCCGTCGTACTCCAGTGCGATTGCGATGCGGGGAATTTGCCGAGCTTAGCTCAGCTTGGCGAGCAGTTGCTCGGCGCTGCCGCGCTGCGCGGGGTCGCCGTCCTTCATCACTTCCCTGAGGAGTTCCCGGGCGCCGTCCTTGTCACCCATCTCGTCGTATGCCTTGGCGAGGTCGAGCTTGGTGGCGACCTCCTGCCATTTGGGATCGGTGCTCGCCTTGGCCGTCGCATCGCCCGGCACGTTATCCAGATCGAGGCTGATCTCCGAGAGATCGACTTTCGCGGCATCTGCCTTCGGCGAATCGGACTTGTCGAGATCGAGGTTGAGGTCGAAGTCGAGCCCGCTCGTCTCGGACGCTGGCGTGGAGGGCTTGCCCGATTGGGCCTTGGGTTCCTCGGCGTCCAGGTCGAGGTTGAAGTCGAGCCCGCCGCCACCGGACTTCTCGCCGCCGCTCGCGATCACCGTGTCGTCCACGGAAATGGGAAGCTTCTGCGTCTGCGTGGCGCCCAGATCGAGGTCCAGCCCGGTGGCCGAGGGGTCTTTCGCCGGCTCATCGAGCGAGATGTCGGGCGTCGCTGTGGCCGACGTCCGGCTCGAGGCGCCGAGGTCGAAATCGAGCACCGGCGCGCTGGCCGCCGCGGCCGCCGGCGCTGAGGGAGCCGAGGGGCTCGCGCCGCCGTAGAGGCCGTTGCCCGGATCGATGGAGCGCCCGAGCGCGGCGGCCTTCTCCCACTCGGGGCCGGCGCCTTTGGTGAGGTTCTTCAGCTTGAGCGCGGTCTGCTCGAAAGCCTGAGTGTCTTTGCGGTGCGCGTAGATCTCGAGCAGCTTCGCGTGCACGGGCACACGGCTCGAATCCTTCTGCAGCGCTTCCTTCAGGATCTCCTCGGCCTGCGCGTCGCGGCCATAGGCCATGTACACGTCGGCCTCGGCGATCGGATCGACTTCCTCGGCTTCCATGCCCGCCGGTGCCTGGCTCGCCGTCTGCGTCGTGGAGTTGGTGCTGTGCGGCGCCGTCGCGTCACCGAGCGAGCCGCCGCCGGTTGCGGCAGCTGCGCCGACCGAATCCGAGAACTTCGCCTGCGCGCGCTTCTTGCGCCGCCATGTCCAGGCGCCATAGACAACCAGCAAAAGGACGAGCAGGCCCAGCAAGCCGATATAGAGCGGGTTGTCGACGAATTCGTCGAGCAGGCTTGGCTCGGGCGCTGCCGCCTTCTTCGCCGCCGGCTTTGCCGGCGCCGGTGGCTTGGGCGCCTCGGCGACCGGCTTCGGCGCTTCGGCAGCCGGTTTCGGGGCTTCGGGCGCTGCTGCGGAGGGCGCTGGAACGGGAGCAGGAGTCGGAGTGGGCGTGGCGGCAGGCGGAGCGGGCTTCTCCGGCGCCTTCGCCGCAGGTGTCGGTGCGGGCGCCGGTGTGGGTGCGGGCGCCGGTGTGGCTGCGGAAGCCGGCGCCTGGGCCACCGGCGGCTGCGGTGCTGGCTTCGCACCGCCCTTCTGCTGCAGTTCGTTCAGCTGCTGGTTGCGTAGCTCCAGCAGCTTCTTCTGGTCGGCGATGTTCCGCTCGAGCTCGGAAATGCGCGATTGCGCTTCTGCCAGCGCCCGCTCACGCGACGCGGCGTCGTCCTCGCGTGCCGCGCGCGAAGGCGCGGCGCCAGGCTTGCTCGGCTCGCTCTTCGAAAGCCGTACCTGGTCGCCGGGCGCCGCCGGCTTGGGCGCTTCCGGCTTTTGTTCGATACGGCCGCTCGCCTCCTGCTGGCCGGGCGCGGTCTCGGCGCGCGCCGGCACCGCCGCAAGGCGGGTCCGGTACTCCATGAACTGGTCACGGTGCTCCTTGACGAGGCGATTCGCCTCTTCGGCGTCCACAGTGCCGATGCGCTCGGCCTCGGGAATGTTGAGGATCTTGCCCGTGCGCACGAGGTTCACGTTGCCGCGGATGAACGCGTCCTCGTTGGCGCGGAAGATGGCGATCAGCATCTGGTTGAGGCTCGCGCCCGGTCTCAGGGTCTGGCGGGCGATCGCGCCCAGCGTGTCACCCCGCTTCACCTCGTAAGTGCTTCCGGGCTTCTCCGCCGCCGCGGCCGTCGCGGGGGTCGCCGGTGGTGCGGGTGCCGCCGGCGCCGCTTCGGCCGCGGGTGCGGTCGTCGGTGCCGCTTCGGGCGCCGCGGGGGATGCCGCGGCGGGCGAAGCGGCCGGTTTCTCCTCCGACGCGGCGGCCGGCTTCTCCGGCGTCATCGGCGTCATCGGCGGCAGCGGCGTCGAAGCGATGGCTTGCTGGCGGCTGCGGTATTCGGGCGGATCGAGCAGGAACGTGTATTCGCGCACCAGCCGGCCACTCGACCATTGCAGCTCAATCAACAGGTCGAGGAACGGCTCGCTGACGGCTTGGACGGAAGTGACGCGCAGAAACGCGCGCTTGTCCCGCCGCTCGATGGCGACGCGGATCGAATTGAGCACCGGGTTGACGTCGATGCCTGCCTGGTCGAACGCTTCGCGGGGTGCCAGGCGCGCCGACAGGCCATCTTCTTCGCCGGCCTGCAGGGAAACGATCTCGATCTCCGCAAGGAGCGGCTGCCCGAGCGACGACAGCACCGCGAGTCGACCGAGGCCGGCGGCGTGCGCGGCCGTCGCCAGCGCCAGTGCAACGGCGAAGGCAGCAACGATGCTGATCGATCTACGGACCACGAGCCCCACCCCCGGGGTTTTTTTTATGCCGGACAACTAAACTAACATCATGGCCTTACGGCTGCAAATTGAGGGCCTTTCTGAGTTTCGCTCAGGCCCTCACCCCGGCGTCGAGCAGGATGCGCAGCATGCGCCGCAGCGGCTCCGCCGCCCCCCATAGCAGCTGGTCCCCGACCGTGAAAGCGGTCAAATAATCGTCGCCCATCGGCAGCTTGCGCAGCCGCCCGACCGGCACGCTGAGCTTGCCGCTCACCGCCGCCGGGGTGAGCTCGGCGAGAGATTCTTCACGCCGGTTAGGCACGACCTTCACCCAGTCATTTGCCTCCGCGAGCACGCCTTCGACCTCGTCGAGCGGCAGCTTGCGCCGCAGCTTGATGGTGAGCGCCTGGCTGTGGCAGCGCATCGCGCCAATGCGCACGCACACGCCATCGATAGGGATTTGTGCACCATTTCGGCCGAGGATCTTGTTCGCCTCGACCTGCGCCTTCCACTCCTCGCGGCTCTGGCCATTGCCCATGTCCTTGTCGATCCAGGGCAGGAGGCTCGCGGCAAGCGGGTAGCCGAAGTGCGTTTTCGGCAGCGCGCCCGAGCGCACCGTATCGGTCACGGTCCGGTCGATCTCGAGCACCGCGCTCGCCGGCTCGTCGAGCAGCGGCTTCGCCGCATGGCCGACGGTGGACATCTGCTCGACCAGCTCGCGCATGTTGGCGGCGCCTGCGCCCGAGGCGGCCTGGTAGGTCATGCTCGTCAGCCACTCGATCTCGTCACGCTGGAAGAGGCCGGCCATGCCCATCAGCATCAGGCTCACCGTGCAATTGCCGCCGATGAAATTGCGCGTGCCCTCGTGCACCGCGCGCTTGATGAGCGGCATGTTCACCGGGTCGAGGATGATCACGGCGTCGTCGTTCATGCGCAGCGCGCTCGCCGCGTCGATCCAATAGCCCTTCCAGCCATCGGCGCGCAGCTTGGGATAGATGTCGTTCGTGTAATCGCCGCCCTGACACGAAATGATGATTGGCAGCGACTTCAGCGCCTTCAAATCGGTCGCGTTCTTCACCGCCTCGGCCGACTTGCCGATCGCCGGGCCCTGGCCGCCGGCCTGCGAGGTCGAGAAGAACACCGGCTCGATATGGTCGAAATCGCGCTCTTCGCGCATGCGCTGCACGAGGACGGAACCCACCATCCCGCGCCAGCCGACGATCCCGACTCTCAGCATCCCGCTAGTCTATAGAGCGGCGACAACCGCGTCGCCCATTTGCTCTGTTCCGACCTTGCGCATGCCCGCTGTGTAGATGTCCGCAGTGCGCAAGCCGTCTTGCAGGACACGCGCCACCGCGCCCTCGATGCGCTCGGCCGCCTGCGGCGTGCGCAGCGAATAGCGCAGCATCATGGCGGCCGACAGGATCGTGGCCAGCGGATTGGCGACGCCGCGCCCGGCGATATCGGGCGCCGAGCCATGGATCGGCTCGTACAGACCCTTGCCGCTCTCGTTCAGCGCCGCCGAGGGCAGCATGCCGATCGAGCCGGTGAGCATGGACGCCTCGTCCGACAGGATGTCGCCGAACAGGTTGCCGGTGACGATGACGTCGAACTGCTTCGGATTTCTCACGAGCTGCATCGCGCAGTTGTCCACGTACATGTGCGAAAGCTCGATGTCGGGGTATTTGGCCGCCTCCGCGCTGACCACCTCGCGCCAGAGCTGCGACGTTTCCAGGACGTTGGCCTTGTCGACCGAGCACACGCGCCGCGCACGCTTGCGCGCCGCCTCGAAGGCAACGCGCGCGATGCGCCCGATTTCGCTCTCGCGGTAGCGCATCGTGTCGAAGCCTTCACGCTCGCCGCCCGCGTCACGCACCCCCTTGGGCTCGCCGAAATAGATGTCCCCGGTCAGCTCGCGCACGATGAGGATATCGAGCCCCGCCTCCACCTCGGGCTTGAGCGCGGAAGCCGCAGCGAGCTCGGCATGCACGCGCGCCGGCCGCAGATTGGCGAACAGCCCGAGCGCCTTGCGCAGGCCGAGAATGGCTTGCTCCGGGCGCTTGGCACGCTCCAGCTTGTCGTAGCGCGCGTCGCCCACGGCGCCGAAGAGAATGGCGTCGGCCTCCTTCGCCAGCGCGAGCGTCTTTGCGGGCAGCGGGTCGCCGGCCGCCTCGTAGCCCGCGCCACCCACGGGCGCGGTCTCGAGCTCGAGCGGCAGCCCGAGCGTGCGCAGCACTTTCGTGGCCTGCGCAATGATCTCCGGCCCGATGCCGTCACCGGGGAGGATGGCGACGCGCACCGGCTAGAAGTACCAGGGATGCTGCGCTTTGCGGCGCGCCTCGAAGGCGCGGATCTTGTCCGCATGGCGCAGCGTGAGGCCGATCTCGTCAAGCCCGTTCAGCAGGCAGTACTTGCGGAATGGGTCGATGTCGAAGTGCATGGTCAGCGCGCCGTCGGTGCTCGCCACCGTCTGGCGTTCGAGATCGATCACCAGGCGGAAGCCCGGGAACGCATTGCATTCGTGGAACAGGCGATCGACCTCGGCCTCGCTCAGCACGACCGGCAGGAAGCCGTTCTTGAACGAGTTGTTGAAGAAAATGTCGGCGAACGACGGCGCGATGACGCTGCGGAAGCCGTAATCCATGAGCGCCCAGGGCGCATGCTCGCGCGACGAACCGCAGCCGAAATTCTTGCGGCCGAGCAGGATCGTGGCGCCCTTATAGCGCGACTGGTTGAGCACGAAGCTCGCATCCTTGCGCCACTCGGCGAACAGGCCCTCGCCGAAGCCGGTGCGCTTGATGGAGGCGAGGTACTGCTTCGGGATGATCTGGTCGGTGTCGACGTTCGCGCGATCGATCGGTGCGACCAGTCCATTGAGCACCGTGAACTTGTCCATGGTCAGCTCCAGCGGCTGCCGTTTAGGTCCATCGTCTAATGTCGACGAAGTGCCCTTCGATCGCCGCCGCCGCGGCCATCGCCGGGCTGACGAGATGCGTGCGGCCGCCCGGACCCTGGCGGCCCTCGAAGTTGCGGTTCGAGGTCGAGGCGCAGCGCTCGCCAGCCGAGAGGCGATCGGGATTCATGCCGAGGCACATCGAGCAGCCGGGCTCGCGCCATTCGAATCCCGCGTCGCGGAAGATGCGGTCGAGGCCTTCGCGCTCCGCCTGCTCTTTCACCAGGCCCGAGCCGGGCACGACCAGCGCGAGCTTCACGTTCCTCGCCACGCGGCGGCCCTTCACCACCGCGGCGGCGACGCGCAGGTCCTCGATCCGCGAGTTGGTGCACGAGCCGATGAAGACGCGATCGATGGCGACCTGCTGCAACGGCGTGGCCGGCTTGAGCTTCATGTAATCGAGCGCGCGCTCGACGTGGCGGCGGCGGTCGCCGTCGCCGATGCTCGACGGATCGGGCACGACGCCGTCCACCGGCGAGCAATCCTCGGGGCTCGTTCCCCAGGTCACCATCGGCGCAAAGCGCGCGGCGTCAAACGACAGTTCGCGATCGAAGGCCGCGTCCGCATCGGTGGGCAGGGTTTTCCAATAGGTGAGGGCGCGATCCCAGTCCGCGCCCTGCGGCGCCTTGCGGCGGCCGTTGAGGAATTGATAGGTGGTGTCGTCCGGGCCGACCATGCCGATGCGCGCGCCGCCCTCGATCGACATGTTGCAGATCGTCAGCCGGCTCTCCATCGACATGGCCCGGATCGCCGCGCCGGCATATTCGATGGCGTAGCCGGTCGCGCCGCCGACGCCGATTTCGCGGATGATCGACAGGATCACGTCCTTCGCGGTCACCGCCTCCGGGCGCACACCGTCGACCGTGAACCGCATCGTCTTGGGCTTCTTCAGCCAAACGGTCTGCGTCGCGACGACATGACGAAGCTGATTGCCGCCGCCGATCGGTATCGCCAGGACGCCGCAGGCGCCGTTGGTCGCGGTGTGGGAATCGTTGCACGTGATCAACATGCCGGGCTGCGCGATGCCAAGCTCGGGCGCGATGACGTGGGCGATGCCCTGATCGAGGTGACCCCAGCCGATGTGCGGAAGCTTGAATTCGGTGGCGTTCTCGTCGAGCATCTCGACGACGCGGCGGATTTCCGGATTGGCCATGCCGGCCGTGCCACGGTCGCGATTGATGGTCGGCAGGTAGTGGTCCGTCACGGCGAGATGTTGCTGCGGCCGGCGCGAGCTGCGGCCCTCCATGCGAAGCTGGTCGAAGGCGAGAAACGACTGGCCCTCGTTGATCAGATTGAAGTCGACATAGAGCAGTTCTTCGCCCTGCGGCGAGACGACGATCACATGATCGGCCCAAATTTTTTCGAACAGGGTTCGCGCGGTCATTGCAGCATTCCGAGTTCTTTCAGCACCGCACGGTTCTCGTCGTAGTCGTCCTGCATCCACTTCACCGTGTCTGGATAGCGGATCGGCCGGGGCACCCAGAAATTGAGCGCCAGGTCCTTCTTGAAATCC
>JAEKLK010000265.1 GCA_019509895.1 Betaproteobacteria bacterium
GTTCCACGAGAAGGTGGTCCGCAATGCGGGGCGCGTCGATCGCCGCAACATCGCGCGCATGTACGTGCCGGGCATCTTCTTCATGGAGACGCTGTTTTCACCGGCGGGCTCGGGCGCCGAGAAAGGCAACCTCCAGGGCGCGAAGCAGTACCGCAACTGCCAGTTCTTCACGCCCGAGACGCGGCGCTCGACGCACTTCTTCTGGGATTACCTGCACGACTACGAGCTGAACGACCCGAACATCGCGCTCTCGCTCAACAAGAGCATGATCGACGGATTCCTCGAGGACAAGTTCATCATCGAAGGACAGCAGCAAGTGCTCGACGCCGACCCGAACTTCAAGATGAACGCGATCGTGGCGGATGCGCCGCTCGCCCACTTCCGGCGCACGCTCGGGAAGCTGATCGATGCGGAGCGCGCCCAGTTGCAGCCAGCAGCTGCATGAGCGCAATGCGGAACTCGCTCGCCCTCTTCATCACGTGCCTGGCGCTTGGCGGCTGCGCGGCGTCCAATCGCTGGGATCCGCATTCCCCGCGCACTGTCGTCGCGAGCGCCGAAGGTGGCCAGATCACCATGCAGCACGGTGATCGCCTGCGCCTGCCGCTGGTCGCCGATCCGAAGAGCGGCTATGAGTGGCGCCTCGCCGAGCCGCCGATCCGCATGGTCGTCGCCGAAGGGCCGGCGACCGATTACGGCATCAATCTCACGCCAGTGAGAACCGGTGACGAGCGGCTGCGGCGCGCGCAGCTCTGCGGGTGTGCAGCCGTCCGGCTCGGCACCATCGGCCGCGACCCGCTCCACGAAATCGCGACGCCTGATCGCGCGCTGCACGGCCGCGTGCACGGTGTTGACGATCGCCGGTGGCGTGTTGGCCGGCGCGAGCAATCCGAAGTAGCCGATCGTTTCGAATCCGGGCACACCGGCTTCCGCGACGGTCGGGAAATCGGGGACGACGCTCGAGCGCTTGGCCGAAGTGACGGCGAGCGCCTTGAGCTTGCCGCCCTTCGCATGGTGCAGCGACGAGACGATGCTCGCGAACATCAGGTCGACCTGGCCGGCGAGCACATCGGCGAGCGCCGGGCCGGCGCCGCGGTAGACGATGTGGGTCATCTCGATGCCGGCGGTGCGTTTGAGCAGCTCGCCCGTCAGGTGGGCAGTGCTCCCGATGCCGCTCGAGGCGTAGTTGAGCTTGCCGGGATTGGCCTTCGCGTAGGCGATGAGCTCCGCCACCGAATTGACGGGCAACGAGGAGCGCACCACCAGCAGGAAGGGCCCGGAGGCGACGTTGGTAATCGGCGCGAAGTCGCGCAGCGGGTCGTAAGCGCTGTTCTTCTCGAGCACGGCGTTGGACGTGAAGCTCGAAGAGGCGAGGAATAGCGTGTAGCCGTCGGGCGGCGCCTTGGCGACGATCGCCGCGCCGATCGACCCGGCGGCCCCCGGGCGATTGTCGACGACCACGGGCTGGCCAAGCTCATCGCTTAAGGCGGGTGTCAGGGTGCGCGCCATGATGTCGGTCGCGCCGCCGGGCGCGAGGCCGACCACGAGACGGATCGGCTTCGTCGGATAGGACTGCGCCGCCGCGAGTTGCGAAACAACTAGCGCGACGAGCAGCAAAAGCCGGCTCATCCGCAATGTATACCTCACTAAAATGCGTCATGGCGCGAAACGGCTATCGCATTTTCGACTCCGACACGCACGTCGGCCCGTACATGGAAGTGCTCGAGCGTTACCTCTCGGATGATGAGAAGCAGCGGCTCACCGGCTGGGAAGCCTTCAAGTCGAAGAACAAGGAGCGCGTCGTCTACACCAAGGGGCAACGACGCTACCTGCGCAAGCTCGGCACGGCCGAAGCGCAGGCCGACCAGGGCACCTACATGGCGGGCTTCACCGGTGCAAAGCGCACGCGCGAGCCGTCGTCGCGCGGCGACCATGATCCGGCCGAGCGCATCAAGGATCTCGACTTCGAAGGCGTCGACGTCAACCTGACGCTCCCCTCGGGCTGGTTCGGTACCTGGACCGCCGGGGAGGACGTGTCGCTCGAAAGCGCGATGTACCGCGCGTACCACCGCTGGATGAACGACTACTGCGGCGCATATCCGGAGCGGCTCGGCGGCATAATCCTCGTCGGCACGCGGGATGTGAAATCGGGGCTCGCCGAGATCGCGCGCTGGGGCAAGTCGCGCTGGGCATGGGCGGTCATGGCCTACGCGCCCTACGGCGTGCCGATCGACCATCCGAGCCTCGAGCCGGTGTGGGCCGCGGCGCAGGACCACGACCTCGCCGTGGTCCTGCACACCTTCACGGTGATGCCACCGTACGCGCCGGGCGGCCTCGACACCTGGGAGAACCTCTGGCTGCAGCGTTCGGCGGCGCACCCATGGTGCGGCATGCGCAACATGGCGGCGCTCATCGGCGCGGGTCTCATGGACCGCTATCCGAAGCTGCGCCTGGCGACGCTCGAGGCCGGGCACGGCTGGCTGCCGTTCTGGATGCAGCGCATCGACGAGCACGCCGAGACCATCGCCGCGGCGCTGCCGGCGCTCAAGAAGAAGCCGAGCGAGTACGTGATGGGTGGCCGCTACTTCCAAAGCATCGAGATCCCGGAAGGCGAGAAGCTGACGAACGCGGTCATCGATCTCGTCGGCGAGGACGTGCTGATGTACGCCTCCGACTATCCGCACGGCGAGTGCCACTTCCCGCAGTCGGTCGAGAAGGTGCTCGCCTGGGACATGCCCGAGCGGCGCAAGAAGAAGCTCTTCTGGGACAACGCCGTGCGCCTCTACGCGCGCTGTGGCCACCACTAGCAGCGCCAAGCGCCGGCGCCTGCGCGAGCTGCTCGCGCGGCGCGACCGCGTGCTCGCAGTGCTGCATCCGCCGACCGCGGCGCTCGCGCGCATCATGGAGCAGGCCGGCTGCGAGGCCGGCTTCGTCGGCACCTCCGCGGTGGTCGGCGGCTACACCGGCCTCGCGGACGTCGGCACTGCCTCCATGACCGAGTGCGTGCAAATCGGCAAATGGATCGCGGCTGCCGTGGATTTCCCGGTAATTCTCGACGGCGACACCGGCCACGGCGGCACCATGGCCGTGCGCCGCCTGGTACGCGAATGCATCGACGCCGGGCTCGCCGGCGTGCGCATCGACGATCAGCCGATCGAAGGCAAGCGTCGCACGCAATCGGCGGGCGTGCAGGTGGTGCCGCTCGAGCACGCGATCGCGCGCTATCGCGCCGCGGTCGACATGCGTAACGAGATGGATCCCTCGTTCGTGGTCATGGCGCAGTGCTATGCGCGCGATGCGACCAACGGCGGGCTGGAGGCGTGCATCGAGCGCCTCGCTGCCTACGAGCGCGATGCCGGCGTCGATTGGGTGCAGTTCGAATCCCCGCATGCGGTGGACGAGATCAAGCGCGCCCGTGCCGCGGTGAAGGGCACGCTCTCCTTCATGCGCGGCAAGCTGCCGAAATATCTCTCGGCCGAGGAGCATCTCGCCCTCGGCGTCAACGTCGCCTGGTATCCGGGCTTCACGCACCACGTGATCTGGGCGGCGCTCTGGGACTTCATGCGCGAGTTCGACAAGCGCGGCATCGCCGCCTGGGAGGACTTCCAGGCCGCGCACGCAAAGGCGCCGTATCCGATTCCCGATGTGCCGGCTGCCGGCGAGGGCGGAGAGAAGCAGGCCGAGCTCGAGCGGCGCTACTTCACGGACAAGCCATGAGAGTGATCGCGATCGAGGAGCAGCACGTGAGCGCGAACGAGTACCGCAATTTCTATCTCACCAGCCGGGGCGAGATGATGGGCCACGACATCATCGCCGAGAACATGGACATCGGCGCCAAGCGCATCGCGCACATGGACGCGACCGGCGTCGACATGCAAGTGCTCTCCTTCGGCTCGCCCGGCCCCCAGGCGTTCGGCGCCGATATCGCCGTCCCAATGGCGCGCGACGCGAACGACCGCATGCACGCCGCCATGAAAGCGCACCCGACCCGCTTTGCCGCCTTTGCCGCGCTGCCGACGGCGGATCCGCAGGCCGCGGTCGACGAGCTCGAGCGCTGCGTGGCGAAGCTCGGCTTCAAGGGCGCGATGATCCACAGCCACCAGCAGGGCGAGTTCCTGGACGCGAAGAAGTACTGGCCGATGTGGGAACGCGCGGAGAAGCTCGGCGTGCCGGTCTATTTGCATCCGGCGCTGCCGCATCCTGCGGTAGTAAAGGCCTATTTCGAGGGCTACGAGGAGCTCGCGCGCGCGCCGTGGGGCTTCGCGGTGGACACGAGCTGCCATTTCCTGCGCCTGGTCTTCTCCGGGCTGTTCGACGCGCATCCGAAGCTGAAGGTCATCCTCGGCCACCTCGGCGAAGGGCTGCCGTTCGCCATGCACCGCCTCAACGAGCACAGCCGGCACGCCGCGCAGCGCCGCGGCTTGAAGAAGGAGCCGATCGAGTACCTGCGCGACAACATGCTCGTGACGACGAGCGGCAACTGGTTCGAGCCGGCGTTCGTCTGCACGCTGCTCGCGCTCGGCGCCGACAACATCCTCTTCGCCATCGACTGGCCCTACGAGTCGAACCGCACGGGAATGGAGTTCCTGCGCCGGCTGTCGACCAGCGAGACGGACCGGCGCAAGATCGCGCACCTCAACGCCGAGCGGCTGCTCGGGCTCTAGGCGCTCAGCGTCGCCTTGACGCGCTCCGGGGTGAACGGCATGTGCGCGAGGCGCTTGCCGGTGAGGCGGTAGACCGCGTTGGCGACCGCGGCCGCAACCCAGGGGTTGCCGATCTCGCCCAGGCCGGAGGGTGGCGCGTCGCGCTCGACGAACTCCACCTGCATCACCTC
>JAEKLK010000215.1 GCA_019509895.1 Betaproteobacteria bacterium
GTGCACGATGCAGCGCGCGTCTGCCGCTTGCGCCACCAGCGTCTCGGACAGCGCCGCGCGCAGCGTGCTGAGAAGAACCGCGTAATCGGTCTGATAGCCGAGCGCCGGCACACCGGCCTCCGCCGCTTCGAGGCGCGTGCGGCCGAAGGCGCCGGCCTGGGAGACGAGGATGCGCTCGATCGGCGTGACGCTGAGCGAGCGCCATACGCCGAGTCGCTCGAAGATCAAGCGGCTCGCATAGGAGAGCGCGAGCGGACGAAAGGCGGGCGCTGCGAGCTGCGGATCGTAGAGCGCGACGCTCAGGCCCGCCTGGCGCAGCGCGAGGGCCGCGGTGCAGCCCACCGGGCCGGCGCCGCGAATCAGTACATCAACCCGAGGCTCGGGCATCGCGCATCAGCGCTTCGATGTCCTCGACGAGCTTCGGTGCCTCGGCAGTAATCACCTCACAGCCGTTGGCGGTGACGACGACGTCGTCCTCGATGCGAATGCCGATATTGCGCAGCCGCTCCGGAACATCATCGGCGGCGCGGATGTAGAGCCCAGGCTCGACGGTCAGCGCCATGCCGGGCGCGAGCGTGCGCCAGTTGCCCTGCCGCTTGTATTCGCCCGCATCGTGCACGTCGAGCCCGAGCCAGTGGCCGGTGCGATGCATATAGAAGCGCTTGTACGTTTCCTTCTCCAGCGCCTCGTCGAGCGTGCCGCCGAGAAGCCGCAGATCGAGCATGCCCTGCGCGAGTACGCGCACCGCGGAGTCGTGCGGCTCGTTCCAGCCCCTGCCGGCGCGCACGGTCTCGATCGCCGCGCGCTGCGCGGCCAGCACCAGCTGGTAGACGTCGCGCTGCGCGCCGCTGAAGCGGCCGTTCACCGGGAAGGTGCGCGTGATGTCCGACGCATAGCCGTCGAGCTCACAGCCCGCGTCGATCAGCAGCAGGTCGCCGTCACGCATGCGGGCATTCGCGATGTAATGCAGCACGCAGCTATTGGCGCCGCTCGCGACGATCGGCGAATACGCCGGAAACTGGGCGCCGCTGCGCCGGAACTCGTGCAGCAGCTCCGCTTCGATCTCGTACTCCATGCGTCCGGGGCGCGTCGCCTGCATCGCGCGGCGATGCGAGGCGGAGGCGATGCGCCCGGCGCGGCGCATGGTCGCGAGCTCGTGCTCGTCCTTGACGAGGCGCATGTCATCGATGAGCGAGCGCACATCCTGCAGCCGCTCCGTCGCAGCGACGCCGGCGCGCGAGCGCCCGCGGACGACGTTGAGCCACCGCATGACGCGCGCATCCCAATCGGCCTCCACGCCCACTGGGTAGCAGAGCACGCTCTGGTCTTCGAGGAGCTTCGGCATCACCGTGTCGAGGTCGCCCACCGGCTGCGCCTCATCGAAGCCGAAGCGCTCGCGCGCGAGCTCGGGTCCGTAGCGAAAGCCGTCCCAGATCTCGCGCTCGGGATCGCGCGTGCGGCAAAAGAGCAGCGACTTCGGTGTCTTGCCCGCCACCATGACCAGCACCGCCTCGGGCTCGATGAAGCCGGTGAGATAGTAAAAGTAGCTGTCGAAGCGATAGGGGTAATGGCTGTCGCGGTTGCGCAGGCGCTCGGGCGCCGTAGCGATGAGTGCCACGCCTTCGCCCATGAGATCGGTGAGGCGCTGCCGCCGGCCGGCATAGAGGGACAAGTGATCGGTAGGTTTCATGGTCGCATTGCCAGTTGGGTCTCGAGCTCCGCCAGGCGCTGCACGGTGCCGACGTCCTGCCACAGTCCGTGGAACAGCTCGCCGGTGATACGTTGCTCCTCGGCCGCAGAGTACAGGAGCGGCGCGAGCGGCGCCTTGCTGCCGCGGGTGACCGACGCCACGAGTCGCGGCGACATCACCGCCACGCCGGCATAAGTGTAGCGTGCGCCATTCGCCTTGCCGACGCGCCCGCCAACCAGCGAGAAATCGCCCTGCAGGCGATGCTGCGGATTGGGCACGAGCAGCAGGTGCGCAAGCATCGCACCCAAATCGTGGCCAAGGAGCGGCGCGAAAGCCGCCTCGCAATAGATGTCCGCGTTCACCAGCAGAAAGGGCGAGTCACCGAGAAGCGGCAGCGCCTGGGCAATGCCGCCCGCGGTCTCGAGTGGCGTTGCCTCGCGCGAATAGGCCACCTGCAGGCCGAAGCGGCGTCCGTCGCCGATGCTGTCGACTATCTGCTCGCCGAGATGCGAAACGTTGATCACCGCCTCGCGGCACCCGGCGCGCGAGAGCCGCTCGAGATGCCAGGCAATCAGCGGCTTGCCGCCGACGCTCACCAGCGCCTTCGGCAGCCGATCGGTGATCGGCCGCAGCCGCTCGCCCCGGCCCGCGGCGAGCAGCATGGCCTTCACGGCGCCACCTCGTCGAGCAGGCGCAAAAGCGGCGCGAGCTCACCGTAGCGCTTCGCCGCAGCGCGCGTATAGGCGAGGAAGCGCGGCGTGTCCTCGAGGTACTTCGGCTTGCCGTCGCGGTAGTTGATGCGCGCGAAGATGCCGAGCACCTTGAGATGTCGCTGCAGCCCCATCCACTCGAAGGCTCGCCAGAAATCGGCGAAGTCGGCGGCCACGGGCAGGCCTGCGCGCCGCGCCTTTTCCCAGTAGCGCACCGTCCAGTCGAGCACGCGTTCCTCCTCCCAGCTTATGAAGGCGTCGCGCATGAGCGAAACGACGTCGTAGGTGATCGGGCCGATCACCGCGTCCTGGAAGTCGAGCACGCCGGGATTGGGATCGCTCACCATGAGATTGCGCGGCATGTAGTCGCGATGGACATAGACGCTCGGCTGCGCAAGCGCGCTTCGCACCAGCGTCGCGAAGATGCCTTCGAGCGCTTCCCCTTGCGCCCGCGTCAGGCTCACCTGGCGATGACGCGCCAGGTACCACTCCGGGAACAAGTTCAGCTCACGCCGCAGGAGCGCTTCGTCGTAGGGAGGCAGCTCGTTCGGCTGCGTGGCGAGCTGCCAGCGGATCAGCGCATCGATGGCGTCGCGCATCAGCGCATCCGGGTTGCCCTGCGGCAGCTCGGCGAGATAGAGCCGCGTGCCGAGGTCGGACAGCAGCAGGAAGCCCGCGGCGAGATCGGCGGCGTGCACCTGTGGCGCATGCACGCCCGCCTGCGCGAGCAGTTTCGCGACGTGCACGAACGGGCGGCAGTTCTCCTTGTCCGGCGGCGCGTCCATGACGATGAAGCTGCGGCCGTCGGCCAGCGTGGCGCGGAAATAGCGCCGGAAGCTCGCGTCCTCGGAAGCGGGGGTCAGGCTGAAGCGCTCGCCGCCCGGCTCCGCGCGCAGCGCCTGCCCGAGCCAGTGCTCGAGCGAAGAGCGGCGATCATCGGCGTGTATCATTCCAAAAATTCTAACCTCCGACTAAAAAGCTCCGGCCGCTGATGCCGTTCCGCCTCGCGACGCTGGCGCTCGCGCTGGCTGCCGCGGGTAGTGCGGTGGCGCAGTCGGATCCCACCACCGTCGACGCGCAGAAGATCGAAGGCGTGGGCGATCTCGAGGTGAGCGCACGCGGCTCGGCGGAGATCCAGCACGGCGAGATCACGGTATTCGGCGAGTTCCTGCGCTACAACCGGGAGTTCGGCGAGCTCGAAGCGCAGGGCGGCGTGCGGCTGCAAAGCGGGGTCGATCGCTTCTTCGGCCCGAGCCTGCAGTACAACACGCTCGACGATACCGGCGTACTCGAGAGCCCCGGCTTTCTCCTGCAGCGCGAGCGCCCGGCGCGCGGTAGCGCCGAGCGCATGGAAATGCTGGGCAGAAATACCTACCGGCTGATCAATGCGCGCTTCACCACCTGCCAGCCCGGACAGGACGACTGGTTCCTCGAAGCCGAGCAGCTCGACCTCGACTACAACAGCTATGAGGGCAAAGCCAGCCATCCGCGGCTGCGCTTTTTCGACCAGACGCTGCTGACGTTCCCGTACGCCGGGTTCCCGCTCGAGAACCGCCGCAGGAGCGGTCTGCTTACGCCGTACTACTCGCAGACCAGCACCCGCGGCCTGGAATTCGGCATTCCGTACTACTGGAACATCGCGCCCGAGCGCGATGCCACGCTTACGCCGGTGTTCATGGCGCGCCGCGGCTTCCAGCTGAAGAGCCATTTCCGCTACCTCGAGCGGCCGTATACCGGCGAGTTGCGCTACGAGTACCTGCTGGACGATCCGGTGTTCGGCGGCCCGCGTACCGGGCTTTCCTGGCAGCACACGCAGAACTTCCGTCCTGGCCTGGTCGGGCAGGTGGATTACAACAAGGTGTCCGACGACCGCTACTTCGTCGACCTGGCGACGCAGGTGAAGCAGGTCTCGGTCGGCAACCTGCCGCAGGACGCGTATATCACCAAGACGGGGGCGCTCGGCTCGGGGGCCTTCAGCGCCCAGGCGCGCCTGCAACGCTTCCAGACGCTGCAGGACCCGCTCGCGCCGATCGTGCCGCCGTACCACCGACTGCCGCAGCTCAATGCCGCCGCGACGTACAACGACATCGGCGGCATCTTCGATAGCGTGCTGCCGGGCGAATTCGTGCGCTTCACGCATCCCGTGCTGGTCGAGGGCTCGCGCGCCAGCTTTGCGCCGACCCTCGCAGCGCCGCACGTGTCACCGGGCTGGTACGCGACGCCCAGAGTGGGCCTGAAGTACGCCGGCTACCAGCTCGACCGGCAGGCCGAAGGCGCGCCGCAGCGGCCCACGTACTCCATTCCCTGGTTCAGCTTCGACAGCGGCCTCGCCTTCGAGCGCAGCTCGCTCTGGTCGGGACAGTCGATGACGCAGACGCTCGAGCCACGGCTCTTCTACGTCCTCGTGCCCTACCACAACCAGGACCAGATCCCGCTTTTCGACACCGCGCTCGCCGACTTCAACTATCCGCAGCTGTTCACCGAGAACCGGTTCATCGGCGGCGACCGCTTCGGCGATGCGAACCAGTTGACCCTCGCGGCCACCACGCGCTTTCTGCAGAACGACGGCCAGGAGCGTTTTCGCGCCACCCTCGGCCAGCGCTATTACTTCCGCGACGAGCGCGTAGGGCTGTCGCCCGCCGTGCCGTTGCGCACCGCTCACGAATCGGATCTTCTCGCGTCTATCGGCGGCCGCGCGCGCGCCTATACGTACGACGTCACCACGCAGTACAACCCGCACGAGACCCGCCTCGAGCGCTACGGCGTCGCGGTGCGCTACGCGCCGGAGGTCGCCAGGGTCTTCAACGCCAGCTACCGCTATCAGCGCGACCTTCTGCGCCAGATCGACCTCTCGGGGCAATGGCCGGTCGGCGCCGGCTGGTACGCCGTCGGACGCTACAATTACTCCTTCCTCGACCGGCGGCTCCTGGAAGGTCTCGCCGGCGCCGAGTACAACGCTGGCTGCTGGGTGTTTCGCTTCGTCGTGCAGCGCGTCCAGGCGGCGGCGAGCGTAGCGACGACGGCGCTCATCTTCCAGATCGAGTTCAGCGGCGTCGGGCAGATCGGCACCGCCGAAGCGGTGCAATTATTGAGAAGGGATGTACCCGGCTATTCCGTGCTCAACCGCACCGATCCGGCGCTCGCGCCGCCGACCGCGCGCTCACGGCTGCCGTTCGAACAGGTGTTCTAGATGCGCAAAATGATAGTGGTGTTCGCCGCCTGCGCGGCGCTCGTGGGGCACCCGGCGCAAGCCGTGGTGCTGGTCGATCGCATCGTCGCGGTCGTCAATAAGGACGTGGTCACGTACTCGGAATTGAACGAGGCAGTCGGCATGGCCGAGCGGCAGCTGCGCCGCCAAGGCACGGCGGCCCCCGACCGCCCGGTGCTCGAGCGCCAGATGCTGGAGCGCCTGATCCTCGATAAGGCGCAGCTGCAGCTCGCGCGCGAGACCGGCATCCGCATTGATGACCTGCAGCTCGATCGCTCCGTCGAGCGCATCGCCCAGTCGAACAGCATGACGCTGGCGGACTTCCGCAAGGCGCTCGAGACCGACGGCGTGTCCTTCGACACCTGGCGCAACGACGTGCGCCAGCAGATGACGATGGCGCGGCTGCGCGAGCGCGAGGTGGAAAACCGCGTCCAAGTCACGGACAGCGAGGTGGATCTCTTTCTCGAGCAGCTGAAGACGCGTCCCGCGGAGGGCACCGAGTTCAACATCGCGCATGTGCTCGTCCGGGTGCCGGAAGGTGCGAGCCCCGAGCGTATCCGCGCGGCCCGCGAGCGCGCCGAGCAGGCGCTCGCCGAGGCCCGCGGCGGCGCGCCGTTCGCGCGCGTCGCGGCGAGCTACTCCGATGCGCCCGACGCATTGCAGGGCGGCGCTCTCGGCTGGCGCGTGGCCGAGCGGCTGCCGGAAATCTTCGCCGATGCCCTGACCAAGATGAAGCCGGGCGAGGTGAGCGAGCCGCTGCGAAGTCCCGCCGGCTTCCATATCGTGCAGCTGGTCGAAGTGCGCGGCAGCAGCGCCGCCGGGGCGCCGATCGTGCAGACGCGCGTGCGCCACATTCTCGTGCGCACTAACGAGGCGGTCTCGGAGGCCGACGCGCGTCGCAAGCTCCTCGACCTGCGCGATCGCATCGTCTCCGGCGGCCAGGACTTCGCAGAGCTGGCGCGGGTGCATTCGGACGACGGCACGGCGGCCCGCGGCGGCGAGCTCGATTGGGTCTATCCCGGCGACACGGTGCCGGAGTTCGAGCGCGCCTTGCACGAGCTGAAGATCGGCGAAGTAAGCCAGCCGGTGCGCACGCCGTTCGGCTATCACCTGATCCAGGTGCTCGAGCGACGCTCGAGCGACGTCTCGCCCGAGCGCAAGCGCCTGCAGGCGCGCCAGGCGCTGCGCGAGCGCAAGAGCGACGAGGCGTTCCAGGAATGGCTGCGCCAGCTGCGCGACTCGACGTACGTCGAGCTACGCCTTGAGGAACGCTAAGCCGCGCATCGCAGTCACCTCCGGCGAGCCCGCCGGCATCGGTCCCGAGCTGTGCCTGCGCGTGGCACGCGAGCCGTGCGACGCCGAGCTGGTCGTCATCGGCGATCGCTCGCTTCTGGCCGGCGCGCCGCACATCGAGCATGTGCCGCTCGCGCGGCCCGCGACCGCCGGCCGGCTGGACCGTGCCAACGCCCGCTACGTGCTTGCGGTCCTTGACCGCGCGCTCGCCGGCTGCCTCTCGGGCGAGTTCGCCGCCATGGTGACCGCGCCGGTGCAAAAGAGCGTGATCAACGATGCCGGCATCGCTTTTACCGGCCACACCGAGTACCTCGCCGGGCGCTCGAGCACGGAGCATGTGGTGATGATGCTGGTCGGCGGCGGCCTGCGCGTCGCGCTCGCTACCACCCACCTGCCGCTCGCGGAGGTGCCGCGCGCCATCACGGTCGATTCGCTCTCGAAAACACTGCGCGTTCTCGATCGCGACCTGCGGCAGCGCTTCCGCATCGCGCGGCCGCGCATCCTGGTGGCGGGGCTCAACCCGCACAGCGGCGAATCGGGCCACCTGGGCCGTGAAGATATCGAAGTGATCGCGCCCGCGATCGCTGCGGCGTGCGCCGCCGGCATCGAGGCGAGCGGGCCGATCCCGGCCGACACGCTCTTCGTCCCCGAGCGCGTGAAAGGCGCCGACGCGGTGCTGGCGATGTACCACGACCAGGGGCTGCCGGTGCTCAAGTACGCGTCCTTCGGCCACGGCGTCAATGTCACCCTCGGCCTGCCGTTCATCCGCACCTCGGTCGATCACGGTACCGCGCTCGATCTCGCGGGCAGCGGGCGCGCCGACCCGGGCAGCCTGCGCGAGGCGCTGCAGCTCGCCATTGATCTCGCATCGCCCTCGTAAAAGATTCGGCCAGCACTTCCTGCACGACCCCGGCGTGCTGGCGAGCATCATCGACGCCGTGGCACCGCGCGAGGGTGAGTGCGTGGTCGAGATCGGCCCGGGGGAAGGCGCACTTACCACGCCGCTTCTGGAGCGCGCGGGCGCGCTGCACGTGATCGAGGTGGATCGTGATCTCGCCGCGCGGCTGCGCGCCCGGCCCGGGCTGACGGTTTACGAAGCGGACGCGCTCGAGTTCGACTTCGCCGACTTTCCCGCCGGCATGCGCCTTGTTGGCAATCTGCCGTACAACATTTCGACTCCGCTACTTTTCCACTTCGCCCATTACGCCGAGCGCGTGCGCGACATGCATTTCATGCTGCAGCTCGAGGTGGTGGAGCGCATGGTCGCCGCGCCATCGACCGCGGCCTATGGCCGATTGTCGGTGGCGCTGCAGGCGCGCTTTGCCATGGAGAAGCTTTTCACCGTCGCGAGGGGTGCGTTCCGGCCGCCGCCGAAGGTGGAATCGGCGGTGGTGCGCATGGTGCCGCTTACCCACGCGCTCGCGGTCGATGAGGCGCTCCTGCGCCGCGCGTTCTCGGCCCGCCGCAAGCAGCTGCGCAATGCCCTGCCCGGCGTCGATCTCGAGCGCGCCGGCGTCGATCCGACGCTGCGGCCGGAGAACCTGTCGCCGGCGGATTACGCGCGCATCAGCGCCCTCATTGCGTCTCGATGAACTCGATCTTGTAGCCGTCGGGATCTTCGACGAACGCGATCACCGACGTGCCGCCCTTGACCGGACCGGGCTCGCGCGTCACCTTGCCGCCGCCCTTGCGCACGCGCTCGCAGGCCTGCTTCACGTCCGGCACCCCGATGGCGACGTGGCCAAAGGCGCTGCCGAGGTCGTAGCGCTCGACGCCATAGTTGTAGGTGAGCTCGAGCACCGCCGTGCGCCTCTCGTCGTCGAAGCCGACGAACGCGAGCGAGTATTTCTGTTCCGGCCGGTCGCTGGTGCGCAGGAGCTTCATGCCGAGCACGTCGGTGTAGAACTTCACCGAGCGCTCCATGTTTCCGACGCGCAGCATGGTGTGCAGGATTCTCATCGGTTGCCTTTCATGACGGGAAGGGTGGCGGCGGTGAGCTCGAGGCGCTCGCGCGCTTCGCGCCAGCCGGGATAGAGGCGGGCGACCAGCGCCCAGAAGCGGCGCGAATGGTTCATCTCGACGAGGTGCGCCACCTCGTGCGCGACCACATAGTCCGCGAGGCGAGGCTCGACGTGCACCAGCCGCCACGAGAGCCGGATAATCCCGCCCTCCGTGCAAACGCCCCACTGAGTGCGTGCATTGGAGAGTGCCAGTCGTGGTGCGGGCAGCCCGAGGACGCCCGCGTAGTGTGCCGTGCGCGGCGCGAGCGACTGTAGCGCGCGCTCCTTTAGCCAGCGCACCAGCAGATCGAGAGGCCGTGCGCGCGCCGGGGCCTGCACGATGACCCGTCCCTCATGCGCCTCGACGAGCCGGCGCCCGGCGCGCACATCGAGCACCGCCGGCGCGCCAAAAAGCGGCAGCGTCTCGCCGCTCACGCCATGCACGACCGGCGGGTGCGGCACGCGTGCCCAGGCGTCGAGCTTCTTCAGGATCCAGCGTTCCTTGTCGCGTACGAACGCCTCGATCTCGCGCCACGGCGCGCGCAGCGGCGCCGATACGCGAAGACCCGCGGCATCGATGGTGATGGAGAGCGTGCGCCGGCGGCGGCGTGCGAAGCGGTATTCGATCAGCCGGCCGTCCAGCTCGATCAGCAAAGCGCCTTCTGTTGTTCCTCGATCCATTCCTCTGCCAGCTGGTTGATGCTCTTGGGATCACGACTGCCCGCGTCGATCGCGGGTCCGATACGAACGGTGACCGTGCCTGGTCGCTTGAGAAAGGCGTTGCGCGGCCAGAGCAGTCCTGCGTTGTGCGCCACCGGCACCACCGGCGCGCCGGCTGCCGCAGCGAGCCATGCGCCGCCCAGCTGATAGGGCCGGCGCTCGCCCGGGCGCACGCGAGTGCCCTCCGGGAAGATCACGACCCAGAAGCCCTGCGCGAGCCGCTCGCGCCCGCGCCGCGCGACCGCGCGTAGCGCCGCGACCCCGCGCGAGCGGTCGATGGCGATCGGGCTCATCAGCGCCAGGCCCCAGCCGAAGAACGGGATCCACAGGAGCTCGCGCTTGAGCACATGCACCTGCGGCGGAAAGATCGCCTGGAACGCCATCGTCTCCCACGCCGACTGGTGCTTGGAAAGGATCACTGCCGGCCGCGCCGGCAGATGCTCGCGTCCCTCGACGCGCCAGTCGATGCCGACGATCATCCGCGCCAGCCAGATCATGAGCCGCGACCAGCCCGAGATGATGCGATAGCGCACCAGGCGCGGCAGCGGAAAGGTGGCGAGGGCGAGCAGAGCGTAAGGCGGCGTGACGACGATCTGCGCGAGCGCGAAGAGGCTCGAGCGCAGCCACGTCATGGAGCCAGGTGTTCGGCGAACGCGGCAAGGTCTGGAAACACCTGCGTGCTCTCGGGCAGATTTCCCTCGGCATGGGTCTTCCGTCCCTTGCCGGTGAGGACCAGCACCGGTCGGGCGCCGGCCGCGGCCGCGGCCTGCACGTCGCGCTGGGCGTCGCCCACCATATACGTATCCTCGACGGCGACGTTGAAGCGCCGCGCCACCTCGACCAGCATGCCCGGCTGGGGCTTCCTGCACTGGCACGCGGCGTCCGCGGCATGCGGGCAGAAGAAGAAGGCATCGATGCGCCCGCCGGCCTGCACCGCCGCGCGCTGCAGCGCGTCGTGAATTTCGAAGAGCGTGCGGGTGGTGAAGAGGCCGCGTGCGATGCCTGACTGGTTGGTGGCAACGACGACGCGATAGCCGGCCTGGGTGAGGCGGGCGATCGCCTCGAGCGCTCCCTTGATCGGCCGGAACTCGTCGACCGACTTGATGTAATGGTCGCTGTCGTGATTGATGGTGCCGTCGCGGTCGAGGATGACCAGCTTCATGTGGCGAGCTTTGAGAGATCGGCGATGCGGTTCATCGTACCGTGCAGCTTACCCAGAAAGCCGATGCGGTTGGCGCGCACGCGCGGATCGTTGTCCATCACCATGACCTTGTCGAAGAACGCATCGACGGGCGTCTTGAGCGTCGCCAGCGCCTTCAGCGCGCCGGTGTAGTCGAGCGCGTTGAATGCACGATCGACATCAGGCTCGAGTCGCCGGAAGCTCGTGGCCAATCCTTTTTCCTCCGGCTGCGTCATGAGACCGATATCGAATTCGCCGGGTACGGTCCCCGCCTGCTTGAGAATATTGCCGATTCGCTTGTTGGCGGCCGCCAGGCTCGCGGCCTCGGGCAGCGCTGAAAAGGCGCGCACGGCCTCCAGCTGCTTGGGTATCAGATCCAGGCGCGTTGGATTCAGGCAAAGGACCGCTTCTACTTCATTTGCGGAATAACCCTGGTCACGGAAGTAACCTCGTGCTCTTTCGAATATGAAAGCTTCAAGGTCGGTACGCGCGGCGCCGCTCGCCGGTTTTCCGCGGAAACCCGAATAGGCGCTATTGGCCGGCTAGGGCTTCAAGCTTGTCCGCCAGCGCGACTGCGGCGCTCAGTGCGGTCTCAGGCAGCGCATCGCCGGAGAAGCGCGGCCGATAGTGCTGCGCGATGGCGTCGGCCACCTCGCCCGGTTCGCCATCGTGCAGCGCGTAATAGCGGCCCATGACGCCTTGCAGCTCCGGGAACTCGCCCACCATGCCGGTCACAAGATCGGCCTTCGCCAACGCTGCTGCACGACCGGCGAGCGCGGTGTCGGCGTCCAGTTCTCCCGCAATCTGCTCGCCGAGCGCTCGAATGCGCTCGACGCGTTCCAACATGCTGCCGAGCTTGGCGTGATAGACCACCTTCGCGAGCTGCGGCACGCGGGCGTCGAGCCGCGTCTTGCGATCCTGGTTGTAGAAGAAGCGCGCGTCTTCGAGACGCGGCCGCACCACGCGTTCGTTCCCCCCGATGATGTGCCGTGGATCGGCCGCCACCATGTTGGAAACGATGAGGAAGCGAGGCAAGAGCCGCCCCTGCTCGTCGAAGAGCGGGAAGTACTTCTGGTTCTGCCGCATCGTCAGGATCAGGCACTCGGCCGGCACTTCGAGGAACGCGGCAGCGAAGCCGCCGGCATAGACCTGAGGAAACTCGACCAGCGCGGTCACCTCGTCGAGCAGATCGGCGTAGCCGCCAAGGCTCCCTTTTTCGCCGAGCGCCGCCGTCTTCAATTGCCGATCGATCTCCCCGCGCCGCGCGGCGAAGCTCGCCACCACCCTCCCGGCGGTTTGCAGCCGCGCCTCGTATTCGTCGGCCCGCGCGAGCGTGATGGAGCGCTCGCCGAGGAAACGATGGCCTGTCGTGATGCGGCCGGAGCGCAGGCCGAGCACCTCGCCGGGCACCACTTCCTCGCCGTGCAGCATGACGAGGCCATGCACCGGCCGCACGAACTGCGCATCGCCCGCGCCCCAGCGCATCAGCTTGGCAATCGGCAGCCCCTTGAGCGCCGCGTCGACCTGCGCCGCGAGCATTTCGCCGAGCACCGCGCCTTTCGCCTTGACGCGCGCAACCACCACCGGGCCCTTCGGCGTGTCCCGCCGCCCCAGCTCGGGCACCGCGACGCCGTGCTTGCGCGCGAACCCTGCGATCGCCTGTTCCGGCGCGCTCGCCGACGGGCCAGCGACCTCGCTTTCGCGCCTGGGCGCGCT
>JAEKLK010000216.1 GCA_019509895.1 Betaproteobacteria bacterium
GAAGCGCCCGAACCTGCGCCAGGACAAATAGAGACTATCTAGCCCGCGACAGCGCGAGCCAGATGCCGCCGCCGATCAGGAAACCGCCGGAAAGGCGCGACACGAGGCGCACGCGGTTGCGCGAAAGATGCGCGCCGGCGCGGCCCGTGAGAACGGCATAGCCGCCGTCGGAGACCACCGCCACCGCCATGGCCGTGAGGCCGAGAAGCGTGATCTGCGCGACGTAGTTGCCCTGCGGATTGACGAACTGCGGGATGAAGGCGCCGAACCAGAGCAGCGCCTTCGGGTTCGACATCAGGACGAGGAATCCCTGGAGCAGGAAGCCGCCGCGCGGCGGCGGCGCCGCCTCGGTGCTCGCGAGTTTGTCGGGGGAGCCGATCAGCTTCCAGCCGATCCAAACCAGGTACGCTGCGCCCGCGAGGCGCAGCCAGTCAAAGAGCCAGCCCATGGCCGCGATCACCGAGCTCAAGCCGACGATGAGGATCGCCATCATCAGCGCAAGGCCGAGCTGCGTCCCGGCGACGTTCAGAAGACCCGCGCGGGTGCCGTGCTTCAGGCTGTTGGCGATGATCACGGTGACGGTCGGACCCGGCACGATGGCGATCAGCGCGCACGCGAGAACATAGGTGATGTAGAGCTCGATCGTCATCGGTATTGTCCGGTCGCCTGCGCGCGGGCCTTGATCAGGCCGAACAGGCTCTCAGTGTAGGGAGCTGGCACGCCCGCCTTGCGCGCGATTTCGAGCGTGCCGGCGAGCAGGCCATCGATCTCGAGCGACTTGCCCGCCTCGAGGTCCTGCAGCATGGAAGTCTTGAACTTGCCAAGCGCGCGCGCCATGTCGATGCGCGCCTCCGGATCGATGTCGGCGTCGACGCCGACCGCGCGCCCGATCGCCAGGACTTCGCGCATCACGTTGACCATGTACGCCTTTACCTGCGGATTCTCGATCAGCCGGTCGGCCGTCGACACCGTCAAGGCCGAGACGGGGTTGAAGCTCACGTTGCCGAGCAGCTTTATCCAGAATTCCTTCTCGATGGCCGGCGTGATGATCACGTCGAAGCCGGCCGCTTGAAGTGCATCGGCGATGTGCTGCGTGCGCCCGGTGTTCCGGCCGCCCGGCTCGCCGACAATCAGCTTCTTCCCCATGTTGTGGCTGATCAAGCCCGGCTCCGGCCTCGAGGCGGCGAGGTGAATCACGCAACCGACGATGCGCGCGGTCGGTATCGCGCGCGAGAGCTTGCCGCCGGGATCGAGCGACTCGAGGCGTTCGCTGCCGTCACGGAAGGGCAGGCGATCGAAGAACCACCAGGGCACGCCGTTCATCGCCGTGACGACCGATGTGTGCGCGTCCACGAGCGGCGCAATGCCCTCGGCTACCTCTGTAAGGCTTTGGCCCTTTACGGCGACTAAGACGTAATCCTGCGGACCGAGCTCGCGCGCATCGGCGGCGACGCGCACGGAAAAGCTTTGAACTTCGCCGCCGCTGCGCACTCGTAGTCCCGTTCGCCTTATCGCTTCCAGATGTGCGCCACGCGCGACGATGGATACCTGGTGTCCTGAGCGCGCCAGCCACGCGGCCATCAGGCCGCCAACCGCGCCGGCGCCGTAGATGCAGAGCTTCATGCTGTTATTTTGAGCGAAAATTCCGAGTCCACCGAAAGGAGCACCGATGTTCTCGTTCATGAAGAAGATGACCAAGCTGTTGCCGGCGAATAGCACGCTGCCCGGGCGTACCCAGGCGATGGCGGTGCCCGCCAAGCACTTCGTGAACGGCCATCCCTTGAAGGCGCCGTTCCCCGCGGGACTGCAGCAGGCGGTGTTCGGCATGGGCTGCTTCTGGGGTGCGGAGCGGCTCTTCTGGCAGCGGCCGGGGGTCTATTCGACCGCGGTTGGCTATGCGGGCGGCGAGACCAAGAATCCGACCTACGAGGAGGTGTGCGCCGGCATGACCAACCATGCCGAGGTGGTGCTGGTCGTCTTCGATCCGAAGGTGGTGAGCTACGACGAGCTGCTCAAGGCTTTCTGGGAAGGCCACGATCCGACGCAGGGCATGCGCCAGGGCAACGACGCGGGCACGCAATATCGCTCGACGATCTATGCCTACGGCGAGGAGCAGCTCAAAGCGGCGCAGCGGTCGAAGGAAATGTTCCAGCAGGCGCTGACCAAAAAGGGCTTCGGCACGATTACCACGGAGATCCGCCCGGCGCCCGAGTTCTATTACGCCGAGGATTATCACCAGCAGTATCTCGGCAAGAACCCAGCGGGCTACTGCGGCCTCGGCGGCACCGGCGTTTCCTGCCCGGTCGGAGTGGTGACCAGCGCCTAGATGCGCCTCGACAAATGGCTGTGGGCGGCGCGCTTCTTCAAGACGCGCAGCCTGGCGCAGCAGGCGCTGGCCGCGGGCCGCGTGCAACTCAATGGCGAGCGAACGAAGCCTGCGCACGAGGTGAAGACGGGCGACAGGGTCGTCGTGCGTGTGAACGAGTGGCGCTGGGAGGTTACGGTGAGGGCGCTTTCGGAGCGGCGCGGCCCGGCCGCGGAGGCGCGCAAGCTCTACGACGAGACCGAAGCGAGCCGCGCCGAGCGGCTGCGGCTCGCCGAGCTGCGCCGCTGGGGCACCGAGCCGGCAGCGGCGCTAAAGGGCCGGCCGACGAAGCGGGACCGCCGGCAGATCGACGACTTCACCGCCCCCGGCGACGAGAGCTAGCGGCTCGCTAGTAGAGCGAGGCAGTGTAGTGGGCGAGGTCCTCGATGTCCTGGTCCGATAGCGTGCGCGCGACGCTGGTCATGTTGCCGGCATCGTTAGTGCGCACGCGTGCCTTGAAATCGCGTAGCTGCTTCACCGTGTACTCGTATTGCTGTCCGGCGACGCGGGGGATTTCGTTCTGCCCGGCGAAGTTGCCGAGGTGGCACATGGTGCAGAGGGTCTCGTCCGCCTTCGCCTTGCCGCGCGCGGCACGCTCCGGGTCGGGCTTGAAGGCGTTGGACTGCGGCTTTTGCGCGGCGAAGAAGGCGGCGATATCGAGCATGTCCTGCCGCGTAAGCGGCTTCGCGAGCGGCTGCATGACCGCGTCGGCGCGGCGGTCCTCCTGATAGTCGCGCAATTGCAGATAGATGTAGCGGGCGGTCTGGCCTGCAAGGCTGGGAAATTGCGGCACGGCCGAGTTGCCATTCGACCCGTGGCAGGCGAAGCAGGGCTGTGCCTTCTGCGCGCCGGCGGCCGTGTCCTGGGCGCTCGCGAGCGCGCTTGCGGCGACGGCGCAAAAGAAAAAGGCCGCCCGCAGGCGGCCTTTGCCGGAGCTCATGCGTTCAGTCGGGCAGGCTGAAGACGAAGACGCTGTTGCCGCGCTTGAAGTCGAGCTGCGTATTGCCGCCGCAGCCCATCGCCACGTATTGCTTCTTGCCGACCTGGTAGGAGACGGGCTGGGCGTTCGCGCCGGCGCTGCAGTTGAAGCTCCAGAGCTTCTTGCCGGTCTTCGAATCGAGGGCGTTGAAGCGGCCGTTGCCCTCGCCGAAGAAGAACAGGCCGCCCGCCGTGGCCAGCCCGCCGCCGATGAGGGGCTGCTCGGTGTCGTGTTTCCAAACCACCTTGCCGGTATCGACATTCACGGCGGCCACGCGACCCCACTGCTTCTCGCTCGCGATGGCCTTGAACGCGCCGCCCAGCCACAGCTTGGAGCCGCCGGGATACTTCGCCGTCTCGACGTGGTAGGTCATTGGCTGGTGCAGGTTGAGGGCGATGGCGAGCCGGTTCTTCTCGTCCCACGCCATCGGCGACCACTCGACGCCGCCGTTCGCGCCCGGCAGCATGCGCGCGCCGTCGGCAGTCGGCAGCACCCACATGTTCTCCTGCGGGATCATCGCCTCGGAGAAGCGGATGAGCGAGCAGTCCCGCCGGTCGTGCACGTAGACATGGCCGGTCTTGCCGCCGTGGATGACGCCCGGAACTGTCTTGCCGTCCTTGCCGCGCACGTTGACCAGGATCGGCGGGCTTACGGCGTCGAGATCCCAGACGTCATGCGCGACGTACTGGGAGTGGCACTTGTACGTGCCGTTGTCGAGGTTGATCGCCACGAGCGAATCGGTATACAGGTTATCGCCGGGACGCTCCTCGCCGTAGAGGTCGGGCGAAGGGTTGCCGACCACGAACCAAGCGGTGCGCTCCTTGAGATCGATGGCCGGGTTCATCCAGACGCCGCCGCCGAGCGTTTCATAGAAGGCGCCGCGGCTCTCGGCGAAGGCGGTCTTTTCCCGCTCGATGTTGCGATGCATGTCGCGGCCGGTCGCATCGTTCTGGGCCCACACGCCTTCGTGTCCCTTCTCCGGGATGGTGTAGAAGGTCCAGAGCAGCTTGCCCGAGCCCGCGTCGAACGCCTTGAGGAAGCCGCGGATGCCGTACTCGCCGCCGTTGGTGCCGATCAGCACCTTGTCCTCCACTACGGTCGGCGCCATGGTCTCGCTGTAGCCCTTCTCGGGATCCGCGACCTGCGTCTCCCAGGCGAGCTTGCCCGTCTGCGCATCGAGTGCCACCAGCTTCGCGTCCAGCGTGCCCATGAAGACCTTGCCGCCCGAGATCGCCACGCCGCGGTTGTTCGGGCCGCAGCAGAAGGTGGTCACCGGCCCCATCTTGTGCTTGTAGTGCCAGTACTCCTTGCCGCTCGCGGCATCGATCGCGTACACGTGGTTGTAGGAGGTCGTGAGGTACATGACGCCGTCGACCACGATCGGCGCTGTCTCCATCGATTCGACCACCTCGGTCTGGAAGACGAACGCCGGACGCAGCTTGGCGACGTTGGCCGCATTGATCTGTGCGCCAGGGTAGTAACGCGTCTGGGCGTAATTGCCCTGCGTATGCAGCCAGTTTCGCGGGTCAGCGCCCGCCTTTACGAGCTGCTCCTGCGTGACGTTGACCGGCTTCGGTACCGCCGCGCCGGTCGTCGGCGGCTTGGCGCCGGGTGTTTCTTGTGCGGAGGCCGTGACTGCGGCGAACAGCAACAGCGCGGAGCTCGCGATAGCGAGCGCATTCTTGTTCATAACGCCCCTCCCGTTGATGATGAATGCGCAACTAGTCTAGGCTTGGCCGCAGGGGGTGGCAATGGGCACGAGAGCGCTTCGCATTTTGCTGATCGTCGGGGGGTGGGCCGCGGCTGCGCTCGCGCAGGGGCAGCAGGCGATCAACGCCAACGCCGAGCTGCTCGTTGCTGCGCGGCGCGGCGACGTCGAGATGGTACGGGCGCTGCTGGAGAACGGCGCGGCGATTAACTCGCGTAACCGGCTCGGCGATACGGTCCTCCTGATCGCGGCGAAGAACGGCGAGCGGCCCGAAGCGATGCTCGCGCTTGAGCGCGGCGCCGATGTGAACCAGCGCAATCTGGCCGGCGTGTCGCCGCTCATGGCCGCCGCCTTCAATGGCGACGTCGAGCTCGCGCGCGCGCTGCTCGAGCGTGGCGCCGAGCTCGCGCCGACCGATCGGGTGCGAAAGACCGCCGCGGTCTATGCCGCCGGCAACGGCCACACGGAGGTGCTGCGGCTGCTGCTCGAGCGCGGTGTGGCGGTGAACCAGCGCTACGACAACGATCTCACGGCGCTCATGTGGGCGGCCGCTTACGGGCACGACGCGACGGTGCGGCTGCTGCTCGATCGCGGCGCCGACCCGGCGTTGCGCGACAACCGCGGCAAAAGGGCGCGCGACATGGCGGCGGAGAGCGGCCACGCGCGCACGGCAGAACTGCTGCGCGACTGAAGCTTTTGGTCTAGGCTTGCGTCGATAAGGCAGAAGAGGCGGGGGAAGGCAATGCACGAGCGCTATGGTCGTGTAGCGATGGCGCTGCACTGGGGCATCGCTCTGCTCGCGCTTTTCCAGATCGGCCTGGGTTGGTGGATGCTCGATCTGCCGAAGAGCCCGGCCGGCCTGCGCGCCGGCTGGTTCAACGTGCACAAGTCAATCGGCATCACGATCGGTTTGCTGATGCTGGCAAGACTCGGCTGGCGCCTCGGGCATGTGCCGCCGCCACTGCCTGCATCGCTGCCGCGCTGGCAGGCGCGCACCGCGCGGCTCAGCCATGGCCTGCTTTACAGCGCGCTCGTGATGCAGCCGCTGGTCGGCTACCTCGGCTCCTCGTTTACCCGCTACCCGATCAAGTATTTCGGTATCGCGCTGCCTCACTGGGGCTGGGAGGCGCCGGCGCTGAAGCAGCTTTGCAGCAATCTTCATTTCGGGCTCGCCTGCCTCATCACCGCTCTGGTCGCATTGCACATCGCCGCGGCGCTCAAGCACCTCCTGGCGGGCGACGGCATCTTCCGGCGCATGTGGCCGCGGCGTGCGCAGCCGCGCGCGCTCGCACCGGCCGCGCAAAGCACGCTGCGCGGAGCGTAGGCGGTGCCGTTGAGGACGGCGCTCGCCGCCCTCGGCCTCCTCGCAAGCGCCGAAGCGCAGGCGCAAAGCGCCGTCAACCCCGCCACCGCCATCGAGCAGCCGGCCGTCCATGTGATCGGCATCCGGCCGGTGCCCGGGCTCGGCACGCCGCTGCGCGATATTCCGAATGCCCTGCAGAGCACCGACGCTCAGGAGATGCGCAGCGGCGATGCGCTCGACGTCGCCGATCACCTCGCTCGCTCGTTCTCCGGCGTCAGCGTGAACGACTCGCAAAGCAATCCGTATCAACAGGACCTGGTGTACCGCGGCTTCACGGCCTCGCCGCTCCTCGGCGTTGCGCAGGGGCTCGCGGTGTTCGTCGACGGCGTGCGGGTCAACGAGGCGTTCGGCGACATGGTCAACTGGGATCTGATCCCGCGCAACGCCATCGCCAACATGCACCTCGTGTCCGGCGCAAATCCCGCATTCGGGCTGAACACGCTCGGCGGCGTCCTGTCCATCCACACGAAGTCCGGCTTCGCCTTTCCCGGCGAGGCGCTGCGGGCGTCAGGGGGATCGTTCGGCCGCCGGCTGCTCGAAGCGGAGAGCGGCGGACACGGCGAGCGCGCCGACTACTTCACCGCGCTGCGCGGACTTGACGAGCGCGGCTGGCGCGAGCATGCGGCGAGCCGGTTGAGGCAGGGCTTCGTGAAAGCCGGCTGGCAGGATGCGCGCACGGATCTCGATGTGTCGCTGGCGCTCGCCAATAACGCGCTGCAGGGGACACAGACGCTGCCAGCATCGATGCTTGGCGAACCGCGCCGCGCCTACACCTGGCCCGACCGCACGGAGAACCAGCTCGCTTTCCTCACCGTGCGCGCGAGCCGCTTCGTCAGCGACGACGTGCTGATCTCGGGCAGCGTCTACGTGCGCGACTTGCAGCAGGAGGCCGTGGCGAGCAACGTGAACGCCGAGGCAGGGCCGCCGGCGTTCAACGACCGCAATGAGCTCGGGCAGCGAAGCGCCGGTGCGCTCCTGCAGGCGGTGATCACCCGTCGCAGTGGCGGTTTCTCGCACGAGCTTACGCTCGGCGGCGCACTGGAGGGCGCGAGCTCCGACTTCGTGCAGCAGCGCCAGGCCGCCGGGCTTTCCGCCGATCGCGAGACCGTGGCGTTGGAGCCCTTTACGGAGATTGGCCATGTCGGTGCGCGAAACAGCGCGCTCGGCCTCTACGTAATGGACCAGTTTGCGCCATCGCCGTCGTGGACCTTCAGCGTATCGGGTCGTTACAACGTCGCCACGGTGCAGCTGCGCGACCGCTCCGGTGTGCGCCCGGCGCTCGACGGCGACCATGCCTTCCGGCGGTTCAACCCCGCGTTCGGTGCCGCGTGGAATCCGAATTCCGCGCTCACCGTGTTCGCATCGCTCAGCCAGGGCATGCGCGTGCCCTCGCCGGCCGAGCTTACCTGCGCCGATCCGGGCGCGCCCTGCACGCTGCCGAACCAGTTCCTCGCCGATCCGGCGCTCAACCCCGTGATCGCACGCACGGCGGAGGCCGGCGTGCGGCTGCGCGCGGCTCGTGATGCGCAGTTTTCCGCCGCGGCCTACCGCACGGTGGTGGCGGACGATATCCAGTTCGTCTCCTCGACCGGAGCCGTGAACACCGGCTTCTTCCAGAACACCGGCAGCACCCTCCGCCAGGGGTTCGAGGTGGCTTACCGCCTGCGCGCCGAGCCGCTGTCGCTCACCGCCGCCTACAGCTATGTGAGAGCGCAATACCTGACGTCGTTTCGCATGCCGAGCCCTAATAACTCTTCGCGCGATGCCAACGACGAAATCACGGTGGAGCGGGGCAACGCGATTCCGGGAATCCCGCGCAGCCAGGCGAAGCTGCTGGTCGACTGGAAGCTAGTCGAGAATGCATGGCTCGGATTCGGCTGGACCTGGTTCGACCGCCAGTACGCGCGCGGCGACGAGAACAACCGGGACGTGCACGGCGCCTTGCCTGCCTACGGCGTGGCGCAGGTATTCGCGCGCTACCGGCCACGGCGGGACTGGGAGCTATCGCTGAAAGTCGACAACGTCTTTGATCGGCACTACGCGAGCTACGGCGTCCTCGGCCGCAATTTTTTCAGCGGTGCCGGGCAGGCGTATGACCCGGCGAACCCGACCAACGAGCAGTTCCTCGCCCCCGGCGCTCCGCGCGCCGCATGGATCTCGTTGCAGTATCAATCCCGCTAGGGTCGCGGTAGCCTAGCGCAATGAAGCCATTGCTGGGAGGCGTGGTGGCGTTCGCACCCCTGATCGTCCTCGCGCAGGAGCCGCCGGACGCGGTCGTGGTGACGGCGACGCGCGCGCCGCACTCCGTGCTCGAGGTGCCCGCGTCCATCGATCGCGTGGACGGCCGGGAGATCCGCGAAGACCGTCAGCAGGTCAATCTTTCCGAAAGCCTCGGCCGCGTGCCGGGCATCGCGGTGCTCAACCGGCAGAACTATGCCCAGGACCTGCAGGTCCAGTCGCGCGGCTTCGGCGCGCGCTCGACCTTCGGCGTGCGCGGCATACGTCTCATCGCCGACGGTATCCCGGCGACCATGCCCGACGGGCAGGGCCAGGCGGCAACGTTCTCGCTCAGCTCCGCCGATCACATCGAAGTGCTGCGCGGCCCGTTCTCCGTGCTCTACGGCAACTCGGCGGGCGGCGTCATCGCGGTCGAGACGATGGATGCACCGAGCGAGCCGACGCTCGAGGCGGATCTGCTCTTCGGCAGCTACCGCACCTGGCGCGCGGGCCTCAGGTTCGGCGGCCAGTTCGGCGCACTCAATGCGCTCGGCGACCTCTCGCGCTTCGAGACGGACGGCTACCGCCAGCACAGCGCCGCGCTACGCGACCAGCTCAATGCGAAGTTCAAGGTCGACTCCTTCACCGTCGTCGCCAACAGCCTGCGCCAGCCCGATACGCAGGACCCGCTGGGGCTTACGCGGGCGCAATTCGAGCAGGATCCACGGCAAGCGACGCCCCAGGCGATCCAGTTCAACACCAAGAAGACCATCTCGCACGACCAGGTCGGCGGGACTTTTCGCCACGAGATCGGCATTGGCCGCGTCGAGGCGATGGCCTACGCCGGCGAGCGCAGCGTCGAGCAGTTTCTCGCCATTCCGGTGGCGACGCAGCTCGGGCCAACGCACTCGGGTGGCGTCGTCGATCTCGATCGCAACTTCGGCGGCGGCGCGCTGCGCTGGTTCAGCAGACCGGGCGCCGTGCGCCTCTCGGCTGGCGCCGAGTACGACGTGATGTACGAGCGCCGCAGGGGCTACATCAACAACAACGGCGTAGTCGGCGCGCTGAAGCGCGACGAGGACAACACCGTCACCTCGACTGCGATCTACGCGCAGGGCGAATGGGAGTTCGTCAGGCGCTGGACGTTGCACGCCGGCGCGCGCTACACGCGTGTCAATTTCGACTCCAGCGATTACTTCATCACCCCCGGGAACCCGAACGACAGCGGCAGCCGCTCCTACCAGGCGGCCACCCCGGTCGCCGGCCTGCTTTTCCGGCCGAGCGAGACGCTAAGCGTTTATGGCAACCTCGGCCGCGGCTTCGAGACGCCGACCTTCGTCGAGCTCGCCTACCGGCGTAACGGCAGCGGGCTCAACTTCGACCTCAACGCGAGCAACAGCACGCATGCCGAGCTCGGCGTGAAGAGCGTCTTCCCGGGGCGAGCGAGCGTGAATGCCGCCGTCTTCAAGGTCGTGACGCAGAACGAGATCGTCGTCGACACCAATAGCGGCGGCCGCGCCATCTTCAAGAACGCCGGCCATACCGATCGCAAAGGCTTCGAGCTCGGCGCGCAGACGCTCGCCGCCGGGCCGGTGCAGCTGCGCGCGGCGTACACCTATCTGGATGCGACCTTCCGCGAGAGCTTCGTCACTTCGATCACCACCAGCGCCGCTACGGTGGTGGTGCCCGCCGGAGCGAGCTTGCCGGGCACGGCCAAGAACCAGTTCTATGGCGAGCTGCGCTATGGGCGCGTGGCGTGGCATGCCAGCCTCGAGGTGCTGCACCGCTCGAGCGCGCCGGTGAACGACCCGAATACCG
>JAEKLK010000266.1 GCA_019509895.1 Betaproteobacteria bacterium
CGCGCAGCGCGTGCTCGCGCAGCTTCGTCTTCTGTACCTTGCCGCTAGCGGTCATGCCGATCGCCTCGAAGTCGGGGACGATCCGCAGATAACGCGGCACGCGGAAGTTGGCCGAGCGCGCCTTGCACCAGGCGATGAGTTCCGCCTCCTTCGCTTTCTGGCCGGCCTTGAGCGTCACATACGCCGCCGGCACCTCCCCGAGGCGCGCATCCGGCACCCCGATCACCTGCGCGGTTTGCACCGCTGGCTGCGCGAGCAGCACTTCCTCCACCTCGGCGGGCGCGACGTTCTCGCCGCCGACACGGAACACGTCCTTTAGCCGCCCGACCATGCGCAGGCGGCCGTCCTTGGTAAGTTCGCCGAGGTCGCCCGTGCGCAGCCACCCATCCTCGGTGAACGCCTTGGCGTTCGCTTCCGGGTTGTTGTAGTAGCCCTTCATCACGTTCCAGCCGTGCACCTGGATTTCGCCTTCGGAGGAGATCCGGACCTCTACGCCGTCGTGCGGCTTGGCGAGGCCGCTGACGCGCAGCTCCTCTTTGTCGCGCCAGTCGCTCATGACGACGTTCGGCGAGGCTTCCGAGAGGCCATAGGCGGCGCAGATCTGCTTCGCGCCCAGCACGTCGATGATCTTGCGCATGGTCTGCGGCCCGGCCGCGGCCCAGCCGCCGCGAAGATGCAGCTTGCGCTTCGCAAAGTCCTCGTGGCCCATGAGGAGCTGAAAGATCGTGTCGTTGCCGGAGATAAGCGTGCAGCGCTCGCGCTCGAGCATCTCGAGCGCCGCGCCGGCCTCGAAAGTCGGCAGCGTGACAAGCGTCGCGCCCGCGACCAGCGCCATCAGCGCCGAGAGCGTCGAGCCGGCGACGTGGAAGAACGGCCGGCAGTTGAAGTAGCGGTCCTCCGCCCGGATGCCGATCCGCTGGCCCGCGGCCCAGGCGTCGCGCACCATGTTGTCGTGCGTGAGCATGACGCCCTTCGGATACGCCGTCGTGCCGGAGGTGAACTGGATGAGCAGCGTCTCCTCGGGCGCCACGGGCCGCGTGTCGCCCATCGACCATTCGGGCAGTGCGCGCGTGATGTCGAAGGCGCGCGCGAAGCCGATCTCCTTCACCATGGCGCGGAAATCGATGTTGAGGAAACGCGGCACGTAGAAGAGCGCCTTGCAGTCGGCCTGCTTCAGGCAGAAGTCGACCTCGGTCGCCTTGAAGCGGGTGTTGACCGGCACCGTGACGGCACCGAGGAATGCCGCGCCGTAGAAGAGCGCGAGCCACTTCTCGTCGTTGCCCATGAGGATGCCGACGTGGTCGCCGCGGCCGACGCCGAGCGTATGCAGCGTGGTCGCCGCACTGCGCGCCCGGAAGTAGATGTCCTCGTAGGTGAACCGGCCGCCCGGCGTGACGAGCGCCTCCGCCGTTGGACGCTCGCGCGCCTGGCGTTCCAGTACTTCTCCGAGTGTCTGTACTTTCCAGTCCATGCAGAAGGGATCAGATCAACATCTCAGGACGCAATGGCCAATGACGCTTGCCACACTCCCCGACACGATTTTCCCTATTGCTTGCCCATCCACTGCCCGCTTGCCAACTGTTCCTCAATCGCGGCGATCTCCGCGTCGCGAGCGCCTTTCGGGTCGAGCTCGATGCCGCGGTCGATCGCCCGCTTGGCAAGCCGCAGCGCGGGCGGCGGCGCCTTGAGAATCGCCGCCGCGATTTCCGCGGCGGCCGTATCGAGGTCGGCGACGATGCGCGCGACGAAGCCCGCTTCGCGCGCCTCCTCCGCGGCGAGCGCTCGGCCGGTGAACATCAGGTCCTTGGCGAGGCGCTTGCCGAGGATGCGCGGCAGACGCTGCGTCGCCCCCACGGTGCCGCGCTGCGCCTCGGGCGTGCGGAAGCTCGCCTCCGGCGTGGCGACGATGAAGTCGCAGCTGCCGGCGATCTCCACGCCGGAGCCGATCGCCGCGCCGTGCACGAGCGCGACGCACGGCATCGGCAGCGCCTCCAGCGCCTCGTAGGCCGCGAAGGCCTTGAGCCGCCGCTCGCGCACCCATTGCTCGCTCTTGCCCTTGCGCTCGTTGAGGTCGGCGCCGCCGCAGAACGCGGGACCACGGCCACGCACGAACACCACGCGCGCGTCGTCGGCCTTTGCGCGCTCGGTGGCGGCGAGCAGTGCTTCGCACATTTCGAGGTTAAGCGCGTTGCGCACATCGGGCCGATTCAGCGCGACGGTGGCGACACCGCCCGCGAGCGCGTACTCGATCGTCATATCGCGCGCTTCTCGCGCAGTTCGGCGATGCGCTCGCGCGAGAGCCCGAGCTCGGCGAGCAGCGCTTCGGTGTGCTGGCCGAGCGTCGGCGGCGCGCCGATCTCCGGATTGTCCCAGCCGAGAAACTTGTAGGGAATGGCGAGCGCCTTGAATTCTCCGACGTCGGGATAATCGAAACTGCCGACCAGGCGCCGCGCGCGCACGTGCGGATCGCTGAGGATCTCGGCGACATCGTTCACCGGTCCGACCGGCACGTCGGCCGCATCGAGCTTCGCGATCAGCTCGGCGCGCGCCAGCTCCGAGATGCGCGCCGTGAGCTCGGCCATCACGTCGTGACGCTTGAGCACGCGAATCGCGTTGTCCGGAAAGGCGCGGCCCCATTCCTCGATGCCGAGCGCCTGGCAGAGCGGCGTCCAATGCTGGTCGCTCGCGGTGATGTGCGCGTACTTGCCGTCCTTGCAGCGAAAGCTCGCCGAGGGCACGCGGCCCGGATGCTCGGTGCCCAGCCGCGGCGGAATCTCGCCGAGGGCGAAGTAGCGCGCGGCGGCGAGCGTCAGTAGCGACACCTGGCCGTCGAGCATCGAGAAGTCGATGTGACCGCCGGCGCCGGTGCGATTGCGGCCCGCGAGCGCGGCGAGGATGGCGATCACCACCCAGAGCCCGGAGGTGAGATCGGCGACCGGCAGGCCGGGCTTCACCGGTCCGCCGCCGCGCTCGCCGGTGAGGCTCATGATGCCGCCCATCGCCTGGAACACCGTGTCGTAGCCTTTTTTGTGCGCGTAAGGCCCACTTTGGCCGAAGCCGGTGCACGACACATAAATCAGCCGGGGATTGATCGCCGCCAGCGACGCATAGTCGAGCGCGAACTTGCCGAGCGTGCCCACCGGGAAGTTCTCGACGAGCACGTCGGCTCTCTTCGCCAGCTCGCGCACCAGTTTGCGAGGATCATGGTGGCGAAGGGACATGCGAGCACGCGCGAGAGATCGAGAATAGTGATGCCCTCGAGCGGCTTCATTTGCGGCCGTCCAGTTTCTCGAAGTTGCGCATGCGCTTGTTCGCATCGCGGCCGCGCTCGAGCGCCCGCTCGAGCGGCAGGTCGGCCACCTCGTGGAAGAGGCGCTTGGTCTGGGCCATCGCCGGTCTGGCCACGGCGGCGAGCTCGCCGGCGAGCGCCAGCGCCTCGGCCATCAGCTTCGCGAGCGGCACGACCCGATTCACCATGCCGAGCTCGAGCGCGCGCGCCGCCTCGATCGGCTCACCGAGCGCCACCAGCTCGAAGGCGGCCTTGCGGCCAATCTGGCGCACCAGATTTGCCATGACGATGGCGGCGACGATGCCGTGCTTGGTCTCCGGGTAGCCGAGCTTCGCCGTCTGCGCCATCACCGCCATGTCGCCGGCGATGGCGAGACCCGCGCCGCCGCCCATCGCGGCGCCGTTGATCGCCGTCACCACGGGCGTCAGCATCCTGGAGAAGGCGAGATGATGCTGCATGGTCAGCTCGGCCCGCGTCTCCGCCGCCTGCGGATCGCGCAGCCCCTTGAACTCGGAGAGATCGGCGCCGGCGCAGAATCCCGGCCCGGCGCCCGTCAGCACGACGCAACGCACCTCTTCATTCTCATCGGCGGCGCGCAACGCTTCCAGCAGCGCGCTCGAGAGCGCCGTGTCGAGCGCGTTCCTCTTCTCCGGGCGGTTGAGCGTCAGAATGCGGACGGCGCCTTGGTCTTCGCTAAGCAGGTTCGTCATAGAAAAATGGTGACTGTCACCATTTAAAGGCTAGCGAGGCGCGCGCGCGCCTGCTCCATCTCTGCCACCAGCCGCTGGAAGAGGTCGCCGGCCGGGACGATGTCGTGCACGAGACCCGCACTCTGTCCGGCCTCGACCTTGCCCCACTCGACATCGCCGCGCAGCGCCGCTTGCTTGAGCGAATACTCCTGGAACATGGTGTCGAGCTCAGCGCGGCTCGCGCCGGCGTGCTCGGCGGCCTCGTATTTCGCGCTGAACGCATTCTTGAGCTGGCGGATGGGATGCGCGCCGCGGCCGACGAGCGCGGTCTGCTCGATTTCCGCATCCAGCACCGCCTTCTTATAGTTGTCGTGCACGCTCGCCTCCGGCGTGGCGATGAAGCGCGTGCCGAGCTGCACCGCGTCGGCGCCGAGCGCCAGCATCGCCGCGATGCCGAAGCCGTCGGCGATGCCGCCGCTTGCGACGACCGGCAGCTTGGTCACCTGCAGCACGCGCCGTACGAGCACGAGCGTGCCCACCTCGGACGGCGGCGGATGACCGCCCGCCTCCGCGCCGTCGACGACCAGCGCATCGACGCCCGCCACCTCCGCCTTGCGCGCGTGCTGGACCGACGCGACGACATGCAGCCATTTCGTGCCGATGGCGCGGAAGCGCGCCAGGTGCTCGCGAGGTCCGCCCTGCGAGGCGACCATCACGGGGATGCGCGTCTCATGCGCGATGTCGAGCATCTCGCGCGCCTTGGGATTGTTGAGCGGGATGTTGACCCCGTACGGCTTCTT
>JAEKLK010000267.1 GCA_019509895.1 Betaproteobacteria bacterium
CGAGGACCAGCTTGCCGATCATCTTTCCCGATTCCAGCTTCTCGTGCGCGCGGCGCAGATTGGCGGCGTTGATCGGCTCGAGCGTCTCGCGCAACGTGGTGCGCAGCTTGCCGGCGTCGAGCCAGTCGGCGACCTGGTCGAGGACCCGGTGCTGCTCGATCATGTCCGGCGTCTGGAAGCGCGAGCGGGTGAACATCAGCTCCCAGCAGACGCTCGCGCTATTGGAGCGCACTGCGTCCATCGCGAGCGGATCCCGGTTGCCGACGATCGCCACGACAGCGCCCTGCGGCGCGACGAGATCGGCCATCGCCGGCCAGTGCGCGTCGAGTTCGCCGCTGAAGTTGGCGATGTAGTCGACCTGCTTGAAGCCGAGCGCCTCGAGCTGCGGCCGCAGCGCCTTGCGATGATCGGCCACGTGATCGGCGCCGAGGTCCTTCACCCAGGAGATGGTCTCCGGCCGCGACGCGGTGGCGATCACTTTCAGCCCGGTCGCCTTGGCGATCTGGATGCCGATCGAGCCGACGCCGCCGGCCCCGTTGATGATGAGCACGGAGGCGCCGCTCTCGGGGCGGATGTTCATGCGGTCGAAGAAAGCTTCCCAGGCGGTGATGGCGGTGAGCGGAACGGCGGCAGCCTGCGCGAAGTCGAGCTTCTTCGGTTTGCGGCCGACGATGCGCTCATCCACGAGCTGGTATTCGCTGTTCGAGCCTGCTCGCGTGACGTCGCCGGCGTAGTACACCGCGTCGCCCGGCTTGAACAGCGTGACCTGCGCGCCAACGGCCGCCACGGTGCCGGCGGCATCCCATCCGAGAACGCGTGGCGCGCTGTCGGTCTTCGCCGGATCGGCCCGGCGCTTGGTGTCGACCGGGTTGACCGACACGGCTTCGATCTTGACGAGCAGGTCGCGCGGACCGGGGTTGGGTTTCGGCAGCTCGATGTCGACGAGCGAGGCGATGTCGCGGGTAGTGTGGGCAATGACTTTCATAGGTGCTCCAGGAGTTCGAGCGGATGGTCGATGATGGCATCGGCATTCCAGGCCGCGGGGCCGGGATGGTCGGTGCCGTGGTAACCGTATTGCACGGCGACCGAGCGCATGCCGGCGGCGCGCGCCGCTTGAATATCGCGCAGGTCGTCGCCGACGTAGATGCAGTCCGCGGGCGCGAGGGAAAGTTTTTCTGCCGCCGCCAGCAGCGGCGCCGGATGCGGCTTGAGATGCGGTGTGGTGTCGCCGCAAACCACGCACGCCGGGCTCACGCGCAGCTCGCCGACCAGGCAAGTGGTAAAGCGCGTCGCCTTGTTGGTGACGATGCCCCAGGCGATCGCACGCGCATCGAGCTCCGCGATCAGCTCCTCCATCCCGGGGAAAAGGCGCGTGTCGACGCAGATCGCGCCGGCATAGTTGTCCAGGAACTCGTCGCGCATGGCGATGTAGTCGCGGTGGTCCGGCGTCATGTCGAAGCCGATGCGCAAGAGCCCGCGCGCGCCCATGGACGCGTAGGGCCGCACCACTTCAGGTGCGAGTGCTGCAAGGCCGCGCTTGGTGCGCATGGCATTCAGCGCCGCCGCAAGATCGGGCGCCGTGTCGGCAAATGTGCCGTCGAAGTCAAAGAGCACCGCGCGGCTATTCACGCACGCAGCGCACGAGGTAGTTGACGTCGCAGTCGCGCCCGAGGCGATATTCACGCGTGAAGGGGTTGTAAGTCATGCCCACCAACTCCACGGGAAGGAGAGACGCAGCGCGCGCGAAGCGCGAGAGCTCGGAGGGCTTGATGAAGCGCAGGTAGTCGTGCGTGCCGCGCGGCAGCAGCCGCAGGATGTACTCGGCGCCGAGCACGGCGAAGAGGTACGACTTCGGGTTGCGATTGAGGGTGGAGAAGAATACCTGGCCGCCGCGACGCACCAGCCGGGCGCAGGCGGCGACCATGGCAGCCGGCTCGGGCACGTGCTCGAGGAGCTCCATGCAAGTGATGACGTCGAAGCTGTCCGCATGCCGGGCCGCATATTCTTCGGCGCTCGCGTGCGCGTAGACGACGTTGGCCTTGCTCTGCAGCAGGTGAAGCTCGGCAACGCGCAGCGATTTCTCGGAGAGGTCGATGCCGGTCACCGCGGCGCCGCGCGCCGCCATCGCTTCGGTAAGGATGCCACCGCCGCAACCGACATCGAGCACCCGCTTGCCGGCGAGCGCCGCGCGCTCGTCGATCCAGCCCAGGCGCAGCGGGTTGATGTCGTGCAGCGGCCGGAATTCGCCTTGCGGGTCCCACCACCGGTGCGCGAGCTGGCTGAACTTCTCGAGCTCTGCCGGATCGGCGTTCACGCGGTCATTGTCCCAAAAAAAAGCCCCGCCGAAGCGGGGCTTCCTTTCGCGCGGAGAGCGCTTTACTTGTTGGTCGAGCCCGACTCGCTCGACGAAGAGCTGCCCGAGCTGCCTGGGCTGCGGGTGCCCGAAGGACTATACCCGGACGAGCCGCTCGAGCCGGGCGCGTTGACCGTACCGCTCGCGCTGCCGGAACTCGAGCCGGTCGTGCCGGTTGTGCCGGCGGCCCCGGTGGTCGCGGGCGCGCGGCCGGCGGTCTGCTCGCGGCTGCCGAGCAGTTCCGCATCGACGCGACGATCGGGCTGCAGGCAGGCAATCAGCTTCTGGTTCTTGTTGCTCTCAGGTCCCATGCGCTTGCACTGGTCTCCGGTCACGGGCTCGCTCTCGCCCTTGCCAGCGACCTGCAGCCGGCTGCTGTCGACCCCTTTTGACTTCAGATAGTCGGCCACGGCCTGCGCGCGCTGCTCGGAGAGCTCCTGGTTGTAATCCTCGGAGCCGATACGATCGGCGTGGCCGGTGAGCGCCACGCGCTCGACGTTCGCGCCCTGCGCCTGCTTCGCGAGGTCATCGAGTTTTTGCTGACCTGCAGGTGTGAGCTCGGAGCGATTGAAGCCGAACAGTACGTCGGTTGAGAGCGTGATCTTCTCGATCACTACCGGCTCGGGCGCAGGCGCCGCAGCGGCGAGCGGCGCGGGAGCGGGCGTCGGCTGGGCCTGGACGACCGGCACGGGCGCGACCGCCGCGCGCGGCACCGCATCACACGGTGCGGCTGCCTTGTCCGGTGTCCAGTCCGATCCCGCGCGCCAGCAAAGGCCGAACGGGTTGGTTGCTACTACGCCGGCGCCCACCACGCCGGCACCGGAGCCGACATAGCCTTGCGACGGCGGCGGGTTCGCCGGATTCGTCGTGGCGCCTGCGGTTTGCGGCGCGGTGCTCTTAGCCGCTGGTGCGGCGGTGCCTTGGTACGCTGATTGTGCGTACGCACCACCCGCCAGTGCGGCGATGAGTACTGCCAAGATGCGCTTCTCCATCCTCGTCTCCTTGTGGAAAACGTTCAAAAACCGTCGCGCCGACCGGATCAGGGCGGCATGGACCACTCGGAGCAGCAAACGGCGTGCCGCAAATAGAAAACCCCGCCGAAGCGGGGTTTGGATGGTCAAGGAGGGCTATTGCCTTGCTGCCGGCTTACGCCCATAGAACGCGGTTACTGTCGGCGCGTGCCGATGACTTCGATCTCGACGCGGCGGTTCTTGGCGCGACCTTCGCGCGTGCGGTTGTCGGCGACCGGCTGCTTCTCGCCCTTGCCTTCGGTGTAGATGCGATTCGCCTCGATGCCTTTAGACACGAGGTAAACCTTCACCGATTCGGCGCGGCGCACCGAGAGCTTCTGGTTGTACGCGTCGCCGCCAATCGAATCGGCATGGCCGATGGCGATGACGACTTCGAGGTTGATTCCGCGTACCTTGGCAGCGAGGTCGTCGAGCTTCGCCTTTCCGTCGGGCTTCACCACCGACTTGTCGAAGTCGAACAGCACGTCGGCGGCGAAGGTGACCTTCTCCGCGACCGGCTTCGGCTTCGGCTCGGGCTTGGGTTCGGGTTTCGGTGCCGGCGCGGGCTCGGGCGCCGGCGCGGGTTTCGGCGCAGGCGCAGGTTCTGGCGCCGGCGCGGGCTTCGGGGTTTCCTGAGTGGCGCACGCGGCGGCGAACGCCACGGCGATGAGCAGGCTCCACGTTTTCTTTGTCATCGGGTGTCCCTGAAAATTTATTGCTATCAATGGCCTGCAAGAGCGCCGAGCGAATTCTGCCATAGCGCCCAGCGGGTGTCCAAACGAGCGAAGGCCGGGTTTTGCAGCTCGCCGTCGCGCACGCGCAGCTCGCCCGCCACCCACACGTGCGTGACGTGCTCGCGTCCTGCCGAATACACGAGCGTCGAGAGCACGTCGTAGCACGGCGCGAGCTCCGGCCCGCGCAATGCCACGGCGGTGAGGTCCGCGCTCTTGCCGGCGACGATCGAGCCGATGCGCTCGTCGAGCCCGAGCGCGCGCGCGCCGCCGAGCGTGGCCGCATGCAGCGCGGCTTGCGCCGGCATCGCCTGGGCGTCGGTGGCGACCGCCTTCGCGAGCAGCGCCGCGGTGCGCATCTCCTGGAACAAGTCGAGCCTGTTGTTGCTCGCGGCGCCGTCGGTGCCCAGAGCGATATTGACGCCCGCCTGTGCGAGCTTTGCGATCGGTGCAAGACCGCTCGCGAGCTTCAGGTTGGACGACGGGCAATGCACGACCGAGCAGCCGTGGCGGGCGAGCAGCGCGATCTCCTCTTCGTTCAGATGCACTGCGTGCACCGCGATCAGGTTGGGCGAGACGAGGTTTAGCGCGCGCAGCCGCTCGAGCGGCCGCACGCCGAACTCTTGGCGGGAACGTTCCACCTCGTGCTCGGTTTCATGGAGATGCACGTGCACCGGCAAATCGAGCTCGGCCGCGAGCATCGCCACCTGCCGGAAGCTCGCATCGGAGACGGTGTAGGGCGCGTGCGGCGCGAGGCAGAAGCTGGCGAGGCTCTCGTCGCCATAGCGATCGCGCAGCTCGAGGCCTTTGCGCAGGTAATCGGCCGCGTCCGCTGCATAAGCGGACGGAAACTCGAACACGATGATGCCGTGCGCCGAGCGCATGCCGGCGGCGAGCGCGGCGCGCAGCGCGGCATCGGGAAAGAAATACATGTCGTTGAAGCAGGTGATGCCGCCGCGCAGCATCTCGGCACAGGCGAGGAGCGTGCCGTCGTGCACGAATTGCGGCGACACGTGGCGCTTCTCCGCCGGCCAGATGTGCTCCTCGAGCCAGCGCATCAACGGCAGGTCGTCAGCCAGCCCGCGCATCAGGGTCATCGCCGCATGCGTATGGGCGTTCACCAGGCCGGGTATCAGGACGTGCTCGGCGAGCGCGATACGCTCGTAGTCGGCGAAGCGCGCCGCTGCCGCAGCGCTCGGCAGCAGCGCTTCGATCTTGCCCTCGCGCACGGCGACGGCGTGCTCGGTGAGCACCGTGCCGGCCGGCTCGACGGGAACGATCCAGCGCGGCTCGATCAGGAAGGTCTTGGCGTTGCGATTGCCTATCGCGGCATGCCCTGGATTTCGACTTCGACACGCCGGTTCGGCGCGAGGCAATCGATGAGCGAATTGCGGTTCTTCTGGTCCGGGCAGGACTTCACCGGGGTGGTTTTGCCGAAGCCGAGCGTTTCCACCTTGGCGGCATCGACGCCTTTCGATACGAGGTAGGCGGGCACTGCGTCGGCGCGCTTCTCGGACAGGCGCTGGTTGTACTGGGTGCTACCGAGCCGATCGGCGTGGCCGTTGACGTTGATGTAACGGATCTCGCCAATGTCGCGCAGCTTGGCGACCACCTCGGCATCG
>JAEKLK010000217.1 GCA_019509895.1 Betaproteobacteria bacterium
GCCAGGTGGGAGCGTTGTTCGACCACAGGTCACGAAGGCCGAGCCCCGGCGCGCGAGCGAGATCGGGAAGAAGGCTGAGCGGTGGCGGCAGCGGCCGGTGGCGCAGCACCGTCGGCGGATGCGACCCCAGGGCGATGAGCTTCTTCGGCTGCCAGTGGATGAAATGCCGGGTGCCGAGCCGTCCGAGGAAGCCGAGGAAGTTCGTGTACTCGCTATGGACGATGTGCGGGCCGATGTCGACCACGTCGCCCGTCGGTACATGCGTCCAGCTGCGCGCGCGGCCGCCGAGCTCTGCGCTCGCTTCCAGGACGACTACGCGCAGGCCCTCGTCGGCCAGTGCCACGGCACACGAGAGTCCGGCGAGTCCCGCACCTACGACGACTGCATCGATCACTCCCTCGCCATTGCAAGGAAGCGGCCCGCGTCAGGCGCTAGAGGACCCTTCCCGTCGAATCGTCGATGAGGTGCAAGTGTCTGAGGTCCGCGACGAGCTTGAGCGATGAGCCGGGCTGCGCGCCGCAGTCGGGGTCGACTCGCGCGCACACCTCGACGCCGTCCAGGGGGAAGTAGACGAGGTTCTCGTTCCCCATGGGCTCGACCACCTCGGGCACGGCCTCGAAGCGCTCCTGTCCCGGCTCGAGGTGACGGCGGTCCTCGAAGACATGCTCGGGGCGCAATCCACAGATGAGGCCCGACCTCCCGGCGAAGCCGCGATAGCGCGCGGCGCGGTCCGACGGGACCGGAATGGCGAGGTTGCCCATCTTCAGGCGCAGGCTGCCCGCGGCTTCTTCCAGCCCGCACGGGATCAAGTTCATTGCCGGCGAGCCGATGAAGCCGGCGACGAAGCGCGTCTGCGGCGAGTGGTAGAGCTCGTGCGGCGTGCCGACCTGCTCGATGTGCCCGCCGTTCATCACCACCACGCGGTCGGCGAGCGTCATCGCCTCGACCTGGTCGTGCGTGACATACACCGTGGTGGTGCGCACCTTCTGGTGCACTTTCTTGATCTCCGTCCTCATGTGTACGCGCAGCTTGGCGTCGAGATTCGAGAGCGGCTCGTCGAACAGGAAGACCTTGGGATTGCGCACGATGGCGCGGCCCATGGCGACCCGCTGCCGCTGGCCGCCGGAGAGCTGCTTGGGCTTGCGCTCGAGCAGCTCGCCGATGCCGAGGATGCCGGCGACCGCCTGCACGCGGCGGCTGATCTCGTCCTTCGGCACCTTCTTCAGGCGCAGGCCGAAGGACATGTTCTCGTGCACCGTCATGTGCGGGTAGAGCGCGTAGTTCTGGAACACCATGGCGATGTCGCGGTCCTTCGGCGGCACATCGTTCACCACGTCGCCGCCGATCAGGATGTCGCCGTCGGTAATGTCCTCCAGCCCGGCGATCATGCGCAGCGTGGTGGTCTTGCCGCAGCCCGAGGGCCCGACCAGCACGACGAACTCCTTGTCGGCGATGTCAAGGTCGATGCCTCGCACCGCCGGCGTCTCGTCGTAGTGCTTCACCACTTTGCGCAAATTGACCTGCGCCATCGCTCAGCCTTTGGTTGCGCCGGCGGTAAGGCCGGCGATGTAGTAGTCCATCAGGAATGCGTAGATGAGAAGCGGCGGCATGGCGCCGAGCAGGCAGGCGCCCATGATTTGTCCCCACGCGTAGACGTCGCCTTTGATCAGCGTGGTGACGATGCCCGCCGGCAGCACCATCTGGTCGGCCGAGGTGGTGAAGGCCATTGGGTAAAGAAAGTCCGCCCACGACACCGTAAAGGCGAAAATCATCGCCGCAATGATTCCCGGCAGGGCCACGGGGATGAAGATCTTGGTGAGGATCTGCAGGTAGCCCGCGCCGTCGATCAGCGCCGCCTCGTCGAGCTCCTTCGGGATGCTGGCGAAGTAGCCGATCATGATCCAGGTGCAGAAGGGCACGGTCAGCGTCGGATAGACGATGATCAAGAGCCACCAGTGGTTCATCAGCGAGACGTCGAAGGTCTCGTTCGCCCAGGCGAAAATCTTGAAGAGCGGGATGAAGAGCAGGGTCTCCGGGATCAGGTAAGTGAGGAAGACGCCGGTCGCGAGCGTCGCCGAGCCCCAGAACTTCATGCGCGCGAGCGCAAAGGCGGCGGGGATGCTGATCAGCATCGTCACGACGACCACCACCAGCGAGACGATCGCCGAGTTACGAAAGAAGGTCAGGTACTCGACCGAGGTGAGAAGCGCCTTGTAGTTGTCGAGCGTCGGGTTGTACACCCACCACGGGTTGGTGATGGCGCCGACCTCGGCGCTCGATTTCAGCGACGTGATCAGCATGTAGATCGGCGGCGTGAGGAAGAACACCGCGAACAGCACCAGGAAGAAGTACGACCAGTAGAGCGCGCGGCGCCGGTCGTGCTTGAGGCTGCGAGCGCGCGCGGAACGCGCCGTGCCCGCGGTGGGCGCGATGGCGGCCACTACGAGGCCTCGTTGCCGCGGCGGTTGATGTCGCGCAGGATGAAGATCGCGGCGACCGCGAGGATCGGGAACATGAAGAGCGACACCGAGGCGCCGAGCGCCAGGTCGCCGCCCTCGATGCCCTGCAGGAAGGCCCAGGTCGCGAAGACGTGCGTCTGGTCGATCGGCCCGCCGGCGGTGAGGATGCGCACGATGTCGAAGTTGGCGAAGGTGACGATGAGCGAGAAGAGCACCGTGATGGCGATGATGTTGCGCATCATCGGCAGTGTCACGTACCAGATCTTCTGCCACCAGTTGGCGCCGTCGATCGCCGCGGCTTCGTAGAGCTGCTCGGGCACCGACTTCAACGCCGCCAGATACATGATCAGGAAGAAGGGTGCGCCGTACCAGACGTTCACCAGGATGACCGAGAAGCGCGCCCAAAGCGGGTCGCCGAGCCAGGTGACCGCCGGCAGTCCGATGCGCACGAACAGCCAGTTGAAGGCGCTGTAGGACGGGTCGAACAGCCAGAACCAGCCGAGGGTACTCATCGCCGGCGGAATGACCCACGGAATGAGCAGCATGCCGCGCCATTTGCGCTGGCCCTTCGCCGGTACGTTGTGCACGAAGTGCGCCACGCAGAAGCCGATCAGCGCCTTGAACAGCACCGCAGTGATGGCGAAGATGCACGACTGCTTCACCACCATCCAGAAGGTGTCGCGCGTGAACAGGAACCTGAAGTTGTCCAGTCCGACCAACCGCTCGAGGGTCTTGTTCAGCATCGAGAGGTAGATCGAGTAGAACGCCGGATAGATCACCAGCGCCGCGATCAACACGATGAGCGGCAGCGTCAGCAGGAAGGCGACGGTCGACTTGCGCCGCGCGAGGCGGCGCAGGCCGCCGCGTCGCACGGCAACCTGCGCGCCGGGAAGAACTGCCGCCATTACCGGGTTATGAGCGCTGGTAGCCCTCGAGCTCGGACGCGGCCCAGCCGAGCACCTTGTCCATCGGCTCGCCGCCCTGCGTGTACTTGGCGATCATCTTGGTCATGATCGACTGCGTGTACATCTGCTGCGCGATCGAGGCGGGCGCCGGCGCGCAGGCCATCCATGCCTCCTCGGTGCCGCGCGGCGGGTAGTGATACACCGCGCCCTGCGGCGGCTCGACCTGCTGCCACACCTTGAAGTCGCGCATGCTCTCGAACGAGGGGATGTCATAGCCGATGCTGGCATTGACCAGCTTCTCGACATTCTCACGCTGCAAAAGGTGCGCGAGCAGGCTCTTGCCGGCGGACTTGTTCTTCGAGAAGCCCCACAGCGCCCAAAGGAACGGCAGGAAAGGCGCATAGCGGCCTTTCACGCCCTTCGGCATCTCGAAGGTGTAGCACTGCGCGGCAACCTTCGGGTTATCGCGCTTCGCCACGGCGTAGGCCGATGGCGGGTTCATGATCATCGAGCCCTGGCCCGAGATCAGGTACTTGTTGTTCGAGGCATCGTCCCAGGCAAAGACGTCCGGCGGCATTGCGGCGACCAGGCGCTTCGAGTAATCGAGCACCTGCTTCACGGCGTCCGTCTTGACGTTGGCATGGCCTTTGGCGTCGACGAGATCGGCGCCGAACGAGTGGAACATCGCGCCCACCCAATCGATCGAGTCGGTGGTCTGCCCAATGCCAAGGCCGATCGGGCTGCCCGCCTTTTTCAATTTCTCGGCGGCGACGACCATCGTCTCCCAGGTCCAGTTGTCGGCTTCCTTCGTGGGCGCCTTGTTGACCGGGTACATCGACAGAATATCGATGCCGGCGTGCTGCTTGAAGAGGTCGAGACGCGCGCACGGCGGCTTGACCTGCGTGCCGGTGACGGCCGGCACCGCGATCCACTTGCCGCCCGACTTGCAGAGGAACTCGGCGGCGGTGGCCACCTTGCCGTATTGCTTGATCAGCGGATTCATCACGTCATCGAGCGGCTCGAGCTGGCGCGCATAGGTGAGGGCGTACCAGGCCGGGTGCGCGAGGATGTCGTGCCCGGAGCGCGCCTGCGACTCGGCGGTGATCGTCAGCATGTTCTTGTTGCCCTGCGAAGTGATGTAGTCGATCTTGACGTCGACCTTTTCCTTCTTGCCCCAGTCCTGGCAAAGCTTGGTCAGCGTGTCGTTCGCGCCGGGGACCCAGTGGTCCCAGAAGCCGAGCGCCAGCGAGCCTGCGGCGTGCGAGGTACGGATGTACGGAAAGCCGATGGTCGCGGCCGATGCCGCGGCGGTGGTGCCCAGGAAACGGCGACGGGTAAACGGACGTCGGGACATGCGTCTCCTCCTCAGGAGCAATGGCGGAAGGTCGCCATCCTAGCGCGATTCCCCCGCATAAGGATTGCGCACCGCTGACGTTAAGACTGCCTTAAGCCGCGAATCTGCAGGGACGTTGACCTTCGCTATTTGAACTGCGGCCGGCGGTCGAGGTAGTGCTTGCGCATCTCCGGCCGGAAGCGCTCCATCATCTCGCGGTTGAGCTCGAGCGGCGGCTTGGCGTCGGCAGGCAGGAACGAGAAGTAAGGCGTGTCGCGGGTGTCGTCGCGGAACTGCGCCTTGGCCTTGTCCAGAAGCTCGCGCGAGGTGAGGAGGTCGAGGAGGCTCGCCGCCAGCACCTTGGCGCCAGCGACCTCGCCCTTGTGCGCGATCGAGCTGATCGGCGTCACCGCCGCCTGCCAGTTGTGGTAGTTGACGCCCGGCACGCTCGCCGGGAAGTTGAGGTTGCCGGCCGGCACGTTCCAGGTCACGTCACCACTGTCATTGGAGGCGAAGGACTGCGGCCGCGCGCCGAACTTCACGGGCGCGGGCGCGAGGCCGACCGCCTTCAGGCCGAGCGCGCTCTGGAAGTCGCGCGCGAACTTCTGCTCCTCCTCGCTCCATTTCGGGTTGCCCACCGCATCGATGTTCTTCTGGATCGCCTCGGCGATGACGCGGTTGCCGAGCTGCGGCCAGGCGGAGGCCACGATCTCCATCTCCATCGTCGTGCCGGTCATCATCGCCGCCCCGCGCGCGATATTCACCAGCTTGTCGAAGTTCTCCTTCGCCCAGGGCGCGTTGGCATCGCGCACGAACCACCAGATCTGGCCGAGGTCGGGAATGATGTTCGGCTGGATGCCGCCGATGGTGATGGTGCGGTGCGCGCGCTGCGACGGCCGCAAGTGCTCGCGCAGCTTGTCGAAGCCCATGTCCATGAGCTCGACCGCATCGACCGCGTCGCGCCCTTCCCACGGGTTCACCGCGCCATGCGCCGTCTTGCCGTGGAAAGTGAACTTGGCGCTGATCGCGGCGTAGTTCTGCAGACCGTAGCCGGTGCTGAAGTTCTCGCCGATGTGGATCAGGATCGCCGCATCGGCATCCTTGAACAGGCCCGCGCGCACGAGGAAGGGCCGGCTGACGAGCTGCTCCTCCGCCGGACCGAACGAGATGGAAATCGTGCCGGGCAACTTGTAGCGCTCCATGACGCGCTTCACCGCGTATGCCGCGCCGACGGCGACGGCGCCATGGGTGTTGTGGCCTTCCATGTGCCCCGGCGCGCCTTTGACGAGCGGTTTTCGCTCGATACTGCCCGGCGTCTGCGAGCCCTCGGGCAGCGCGTCGATTTCGGTAACGATGACGATGTGCGGCTTGCCGCTGCCGTACTGCGCCCAGACGTTGGTCGGGAAGCCGCCGCCGCCGAGATCGACCTTGAAGCCGATCGCCTCCAGCGTCTCCTTCAGGAACTTGGCGCTCTCCTGCTCCTGCATGCCGAGCTCGGCGTAGTAATAGAGCCGGTCGCCGATCGTGGCGATCGAGTCGGCGTTGCGCTCGACCGCTTCGAAGGCAAGCGCCTTGCGCTCGTCGCTCTGCCCATGCGCGGCAAATGCGAGGGCGAGCGCGGTCGCGCCCAGCATGGCTCGGATCATCGATGTTTGTCCTTACAGGTCGCGCCCGGAGCGCGGTGGCATGAGATTCGGGAAGCGCGGCGTGAAGCCGTCGCGGTTCGGCATCTTCACCTTCGGCAGCGTCTCGGCGTTCATGACGTCGTTCTCGCCGATCAGCTTGTTCTGCGCCAGGATGTACGCGGTCAGCGCGTAGACCTCGTCGTCGCTCAGCGAGCGCGGCGCCTGCCAGGGCATCGAGCGGCGGATGAAGTCGAAGAGGGTGGTCGGATAGGGCCAGAAGTTGGCGATGGTCTTCGTCGCGTCGATACTCTTGATCGGCGGCGCGCCGACCAGCGCGGCGCTGACGGCGCCTTTGCCCGCCTCGCCATGGCAGTGCGCGCACTTCTGCGCGTAGACGCTCGCGCCCTGCGCCGAGGTGCCGGTGCCCTTGGGCAGGTTGGTGCCGTCGGGCAGGACGTGGATGTTCCAGGCGGCGAGCTCGGCGTGCGTCAGCGGCTGGCCGAGATTCGGACCGGCGGCGTGCGCTGTGCCGCACGCGAGCAGCAAGGCGACGAGCCTAGGCGTAGACATGGCGGACGCTTCCGTTTGCATCGATCGCCCAGCTGGTGATGGCGTTGTAGTGCTGGCTCGGGAACGCGGTCGGCGGCGGCACGCGTGAGGCGACGCCGCGCTGCGCGACGATTTCCGCGCGCGTCGGTTGCACATTGCCCAGGGCATCCCATGCGCGGCTCTGCAGCACCGCAGGACCACCGTTCCATTGCCACGGGATGCGAAAGCGGGTGAACGATTTGCTCATCACCGGCTCCTGCAGCGCCGCTTCGGCCCAGGTCTTGCCGGCGTCGGCCGACACCATCACCTTGGTGATGCGGCCGTTGCCGGAGTAGGCGATGCCGGAGATTTCGTAGAAGCCGGGCCCCTTCATGCCGAAGCCGACCGACGGCTGGGTGATGAACGATTTGACTTCCTGGATGAAATAGAACTGGTAGGCCTTGCCACTGGGCAGGATGGGCGCATAGGTGCGCGACTCGTAGTAGCTCATCGCCGGCTGCTCGGTCAGCTCGAGCCGCCGCAGCCACTTCACGTTCATGTTGCCTTCCCAGCCAGGGAGCAGCAGCCGCATCGGATAGCCCTGTCCCGGCATGACGCGCTCGCTGTTCTGGTAGAGCGCGACCATCGCGTCGTCCAGTATCTTCTCGAGCGGGACGCTGCGCGAGAGATGCGGTGAGTCCGCGCCTTCGGCGATCACCCACTTCGCCTTGGCATCGACACCCGTCTCCTCGAGCAGCGTGGCGAGCGGCACCCCGGTCCATTCCGCGCACGAGGCGAGGCCGTGGATCGCCTGCACCGTCGCCTGGATCGGCTCGGGGGAGAACAGCGGCGCGCTGTTGCCGCCGCATTCGACGAAGGCGAAGCGCGAGACGAGCGGATAGCGCGAGAGCGTCTCCGGCGTGAACACCAGCGCGCGCTTCACCAGGCCGTGGATGGCGAGCCGATGCTGCGCCGGATCGATGTCGGCATTGCCCGCGTGCGAGATGGTGAAGTGCAGGCCGTTCGGCGTCGCCGTGCCCTGGAGCAGCTGGTGCGGCGTGCGCGCGTGCGACGTGCGCGGCTCGCCCTTCGGATTGCTGAGCGTGCGCACCGCCGCCTTTTCGAACTTCGATGGCGTGCCGTACGCCGGCACCAGCTCGCCCGGCTCCTTGCTCCACGGCGCTTCGGCGAGCGGCTCGGCGCGCGCATATCCCGTCACCGCCGCGGCAAGCGCCGCGCCACCGCGCAGGAACGCGCGGCGATCGAGCAATCCATTTCCCGCGACCGGCTGGAACTTCTCCATGCGTCCTCCTCCCCGGAAGGTGCACGGAAACTATACGCCTCGAATCGGGGACGGAGCCCTAATTAGATCGGGCTCCGTCCCCGAACTAGTCGATCGCCAGTTCCTCGACGAGCTCGCCGACGCGCAAGCCTTTGGCTCGCACGCGTACGCGGCCCTTGCCGCGAACCGGGATGGAGACGGTGCGGCGCGAGACGCTGCCGCGGCTACGCTGGAAGAAGATGTACTCGTTGTACAGCCCGCGGCCCCAGCCCTCGAGGTGGCCGACCTCGACGCGCGCGTCGCGCGGCTCGAGGGTGACGCCGCCCTGCGGCTCGAACTCGACGAACACGCGCGCGTCGAGCGCGAGCTTCTTGGCGGAGTCGAGCACATAGGTGGGCAGATAGCCGGCATTGGCCACCTCCACCTCGAGGCGACCGTCGGCATAGCGCGCCTTCATCTCGAGCGCCGGCGCCATCGCGGCGACGCGCAGATAGACCGCCGCCTGGCGCTGGCACACCTCCGGGAGCACCTCGTACGGCGGGTTGCTGAGGCCCACGGTCGAGACGGTGCCGCCGAGCTCGACCTCGCCGAGCTGCGGATGCTTGAAACGCTTCCACGGTCGGAAGATGCGTCCCTTGTTACTCTCGCGGTCGAACTTTGCGAGCGCCAGCAGGTTCTCGCGCGTGAGCTTGCTGTAGTGATCGACGAACGGTTTCTTGCGCGCGATGCCCAGCCGCGCGAAGAGGTCCCATAGCTCGCACGCGTAGGCGATGGCGCCACGCGTGTGGTAGATGAAGTCGGTGATGTCGCCGTAGATCGGCTTCTCCGGCTCGTAGATGAACTCCTCGAAGCCGCTCACCATCGGATAGCCGCCGATGTTCTCGCCCCATTCGCCGATCTGCCGGTAGAGGGCGAGGTCCTCCTGGTTCATCTTGTTGTCGGCTGCGTTGCCGAGCGGGCGGATGTAGCACCCGCCGAAGGTGTGCAGGTTGAGCCAGGAGAAGATGTTCGGATGCGCGGTCGCCCAGTCGATCACCGCGCGCGACTCGGGCTCGCTCGCGCCGTACGAGCCGGCGCCGACCTGCTCGTGCTCCGGCCGCCATGCGTACGGGAAGTTGCGGTTGAGGTCGACGTCGTTGTCGGCGAGGTAATGCGGGTCGGGCACGTGCGTGCCGTCGTAGTTCTCGATCGTGCCTTCCGGCCACACCTTGTAGAACGGCCCGGTGTCCTCCAGCCGGCGCGGCAGCATCACGCCGGGAATCTCCGGGTCCTGGACGAACTCGCCCGACGGGTCTTCCTTTCGCAGCGAAAGTACGGCGCCGTCGCCATCGACGTCGCCAGCGACCCAGCGCGGCACCGGCGCATGCTCGCGCCGGTCGCGCGGGTTCGAGCGCACGTAGCGCCCATCGCGCAGCACCGCTTCGGCGCCATCGGGCGACATGCGCGGCAGCACGTAGAAGAGGATGCTCTTCAGCCGCTCGACCACGTGCGCCGGCAAATCGTGCCGATTGTCGCCGCGATGAAGCGCGATCGCGTCCTCGGCGATCGCCAGCGCGACGCTCGAGCCGCACAGCTCGCTCGCGTGCATGTTGCCGTCGATCCACGCCGCCGCGCGCCGCCGGTCGGGCTCGCGTCCGATCTCGAGCAGCCAGAAATCGCGTCCCTCGAGGCTCTTGCCGATGCTCTTCACCCGGACAAACTCGGGATGCGCGCGCGCCCAGTCGTGCACGAGCTTCGTCAGCTCTTCATAGCGAAGATAGGTGCTACGGAAGGCGCTCATGCTGAATTCCGTACTAAGTACGAAATATTTTTCATCTCGCGAGCGACAGCAATCCGATGATGCCGAGGGTCAGGAAGGCGATCGCCTCGCCCGCGATCAGGCCGCCGCCGATGAGCGACATGCTGTCCATGTCGGCTGGCTCCGCGTCGTCCTTCTTGCGCTCGCCGCGATGCGTCGCCCAGCTCCAGATGGAGGAGAAGATGTTCGGATGCGCGGTCGCCCAGTCGATCACCGCGCGCGACTCGGGCTCGCTCGCGCCGTACGAGCCGGC